>JAILEU010000086.1 GCA_024697785.1 Bacteroidaceae bacterium
TTGGTGTAGCCGAACATCTCTGCCAGTTCGGTGAACTCGATGTCGAGCCCCACGGTGGGCTGTCCGCCCACAGAGTCGTGGGCGCCATTGTTGAAGACGACGTGGACCAGGTTCGGCGGGCACAGCGAGCCTACGATGGGCATGCCGCCGAGGTGCATGATGCTGGCTCCGTCGCCGTCGAAGCACCAGACCGTGCGGTCGGGCTTCGACAGAGCGATGCCAAGGGCTATCTGCAAGGCGTGGCCCATCGAGCCGACGGTGAGGAAGTCCTGCCGGTGGCTCTGGCCCATGGCGGTGCGGTACTCAAAGAGCTCGCGGCTGATCATGCCCGTGGTGCTGACGATGACGTCCTGAGGACCTACGGCAGCGGCGACCATCTGGATGGCTTTCTCGCGGGATAGCGTCAAAGGGTTGTCGGTGGTCTTCTTCAGCGTATAGGGCTCGAAGGTGCCTTTCCTGACAATCAGGGCAAAGGGCTCGCCCGTCGCCTGCATGTAACGGACGGCCTCGTCCACTTGGCGGGCGGCTTCAGCCTCGTCGCTGCTGAGAATGGCATGGCGGATGCCCATGACATCGAGCAACGGCAACGTCACCTTGCCCTGCTTGACGTGCTGGGGTTCGTCGTGAACGCCCGGCTCGCCACGCCAGCCTATGAGCAGCAGCAGGGGGATGTTATAGACCTCCTTGTCGGTGAGCGAGGCGAGCGGGTTGATGGCGTTGCCCTCGCCGGAGTTCTGCATATAGACCATGCCGATGCGGCCGGTGGCGAGGTGATAGCCCGCAGCCAGGGCTACGGCACCGCCTTCGTTGGCGGTGATGATGTTGTGGTGGCCGTCGGTGTGGTCTGCCAGATAGGCACAGACAGACTTGAGCAGCGAGTCGGGCACTCCGGCAAAGAATTCGATGCCGTTAGCTTCGAGAGTCTGATAGAAAAACTTCGGTGAAATCATTCTTCGGGTATTAACGTGATAATGTCTTTGATGCTCATGCAGAGGTCGTCACACTCTTTGGCGCGATGGTGTTCCAGAATGGTGCGTGCGGCACGCTGCATGGCGGGGAAGCCAGAGCGGGTGAGCTGGTTGGCATAGATGACGACGTTCACACCGCGGGCCTTGAACTCCTCCTCGGTGACGGTGTTGAACGATGTGGGAACCACCACTATCGGGGTGGCTGTGTCGGTGCTGCGGAAACGCTCCACAAACTCGAAAATCTCGGCCGGGTCGCGTTTGCGGCTGTGGATCATGATGGCGTCGGCACCGGCACCGACAAAGGCGCTGGCACGGCGGATGGCGTCGTCCATGCCCTGCTCGAGGATGAGCGACTCGATGCGGGCACAGATCATAAAGTCCGACGTCTTCTGTGCCCGCTTGCCGGCGGCTATCTTGGCACAGAAGTTCTCGATGGTGTCCTGCGTCTGCTTCACCTCGGTGCCGAAGAGCGAGTTTTTCTTCAGCCCCGTCTTGTCCTCGATGATGACCATCGACACCCCCATGCGCTCGAGCGACTTGACGGTATAGACGAAGTGCTCCGTCAGCCCGCCCGTGTCGCCGTCGAAGATGATGGGCTTGGTGGTGACCTCCATGATGTCGTCGATGGTGCGGAAGCGGCTGGTCATATCGACGAGCTCGATGTCCGGCTTGCCCTTGGCGGTGGAGTCGCAGAGAGAGGATATCCACATGGCGTCGAACTGATAGGTCCGACCGTCCTGCAGGACGGTGGTCTTCTCGGCGATGAGGCCTGTGATGCCGCTGTGGGCCTCGATGGCAGTTACGAGCCCCTTCATGTCGATGAGGCGGCGGAGGCGTCCGCGCCGCATGTCGGGCATGGCCAGCTGGGCGCGGCTGCGGCGGTCCAGCTCGCGCAGCTTGTCGTCGTCGGTATAGGGGAACTCGACCAGCTGCCCGCCCCACTCGGCCAGCACACGGATGACCTCGTCGCGGATGGGGCGCTGGAAGCCCGTCACCCAGTCGTCGCCGTGGACGACATAGGCGGGGCGCAGCTGCCGCAGGTTGTCGGCATAGGAGAGCGTACGCTGCTCCACCACCTCGGCCACGCCGCTGATGTTGGCAAACAGCGAGGCCCGCTCGGAGTAGGGGATGAGCGGATAGCGCTTGTAGCTGGCCACGGCCTCGTCGGAGAGGACACCCACCACCAGACGGCCCAGGCGGCGGGCTTTGCGGATGATGGCGATGTGGCCGCTGTGTATCAGGTCGGCCGAGAAGCACATATAGACCACGCGGTTTTCCACTTCGTACAGTTTCTTCGAAACGTCTTCCAGGTCGTCGGGCGTGTCAATCTCGGCACAAAGGGCGTCTTTCACATCCATAGGCACGATGCGGCAGCGGTCGGAGACGCGGTTGAAGGCGTTCTCGGCATAGCACTTGCGGTTGTCCTCCTCGCAAAAACGGACAATCTCACCCAGCCAGACAGCCCAGTCCTCCTTATTTATTTTATAGAGCGGCTGGGCAGCAACGGCATCGTCGAAGAACTCGATGCCAACCTTGTCGATGCGGCCGTCGTGGACGACCGCCTTGAAGTCCTTTTCGGGCAGCGGCGCCGTTGAGCTGACCGCCATGCAACTCTCCCTGCTGCCCACGATGGCATCGAGCACACGGTTTTCGAACACGAGGTCGCCGTGCATCAGCAGCACGTCGTCGTCCATCAGCAGCTGGCGTGCCATATAGATGGAGTAGATGTAGTTCGTCTGGTCGAAAAGCGGGTTTTTGACGAACCGGTATGTCAGCGGGAGGCCGAGCGACTGGCAATAGCGGACGAGCACCTCGTCGTAGTAGCCCGTCGTCATGACCACCTCCGTCAGCCCCGCCTCAGCGATGAGGCGCAGCTGCCGGCTCAAGATAGTCTCGGTGGGCGAAACCTCCGTCATGCACTTCGGATGGTTGCTCGTCAGCACACCCATCCGCTGCCCCATGCCCGAATTCAGGATTAATGCTTTCATTTTCTTGAGATTGGTGAGTTCTTTTTCAGGTAGTCGAGGGCGGCGCGGATGGTTTCGCTGGTGGTGTTGATGATCTGGAAGTAGTCGCTCTGCTCCCAGAGGTCGCGGGCGATGAGGGCCTTGAGCTGGGTGCGCAGCAGGGGGAGCGAAGCCTGCCAGGCGGCTTTGTCGAAGGTCACCTTGGCTTCCTCGGCCTTTTTCAACACGACGTCAAGCATCTCGTCCGTCACCTCGAACTGTTTCTCGTATTTGGCAAACGTGGGGTATTGGCGTTCCCATTGTTTGCGGTATTTGTCGATGAAATAGAGGTTGGCCTGGTTGATGACGCCTTTGGCGACAAGCTCGCGGTGGTAGCGGGTGTAGCTGACGGTGTCGATGGGCACGAAGAGGTCGGGCATGATGCCTCCGCCGCCATAGACGGTGCGCCCCATCACCTTCGTGGCATACTTCAGCGAGTCAGGGAGGTGGATGCTGTCGGCATGGGAAAACTCACCGTTGTTGAAACGGTTGAGGAGGTCTTTCTGATAGTCTGTGCCGTCGCCGTAGGGCTTCTGCACGCATCGTCCGCTGGGGGTGTAGTAGTGGGCGACGGTGAGGCGTATCATGGAGCCGTCGGGGAAGGGGATGGGGCGTTGCACGAGGCCCTTGCCGAAGGTGCGGCGGCCGACGACATAGCCTCGGTCCCAGTCCTGCACGGCGCCGGTGACAATCTCTGAGGCTGAGGCAGAGTATTCGTTGACGAGCACCACGAGGCGTCCCTTACGGAAGCGTCCGCCGCCAGCGGCTTCGAAGTCCTGACGGGGCACGCGACGGCCTTCGGTATAGACGATGAGCTGTCCGGCCTCGAGAAATTCGTTGGCGATGTCAACAGCCGCCTGCAGGTAGCCGCCTCCGTTGTCCTGAAGGTCGAGGATGAGGTCTTTCATGCCTTGTTTCATCAGTTTGTCCATGGCCTCGGTGACCTCGTCGTGCGAGGTCTGTCCGAAGCTACCCAGACGGATGTAGCCCGTTTTCGGGGCTATCATGTAGGCGGCTTCGAGGGTGTTGACGGGAATCTTGTCGCGTGTGACGACGAAGGTCATGGGCTCGCCTGCGCCACGCCGGACGACGCCCAGACGGGCTTCGGTGCCCTTGGGACCACGCAGACGTTTCATCATCTCCTCGCGAGCCATCTTGACGCCGGCGATGGCGGTGTCGTTGACGGAGATGATGCGGTCGCCGGGCAGTATGCCCACGCGCTGCGAGGGACCGCCGGAGATGGTCTGGATGACGAGCAGCGTGTCGTCGGCAATGTTGAACTGCACGCCGATGCCCTCGAAGTTGCCCTGGAGGGGTTCGTTGAGCTTTTTCACTTCCTCGGCGTTGTTGTATGTGGAGTGGGGGTCGAGTTCCTTGAGCATGGCGTTGATGCCGGCTTCGACGAGCTTGTTCTCGTCCACTTCGTCGACATAGAGGCTGTTGATGGCACCCTCGGCCATGATGAGCTTGCGCATCTGGCCCATGTTGACTTCAATGCTTTGCGCCAGACAGGGAACGAAGATTGAAAGATGAAAAATGAAAGATACGATGACAAGAAGAGAACGCTTCACTTTAAAAATTTCAAAATTAGGAATTAGGAATTAGGAATAATTTAATGAATTATTATTAGGAATTAGGGAGGAATTCGTCAACGGGTTTGCCCAGATGGATGAGTTCGCGCACCATGCTGCTGCTGACATAGGCGAGCTCGGGGCTACTGAAGAGTAGCACGGTCTCGATGCCGGTGAGGTGGCGGTTGATGTCGGCCATGTTGCGCTCGTACTCGAAGTCGGAAATGCTGCGTACGCCGCGGAGGATGAACCCAGCCCCGACGCTCCGTGCAAAGTCGGTTGTCAGCCCGTCGTAGGCGGCAACGCTGACGCGCGGCTCGCCAGCGAACAGTTGGCGGATGGCGCTCAGACGGGCTTCAAGCTCAGTCAGTGTATGTTTCTGCTCGTTCACGCCGACGGCGATGACAATCTCGTCCGTGAACGTCAGCCCACGCTTGACAATATCGTAATGCCCCACGGTGAAGGGGTCGAAGGTACCAGGGAAAACAGCTTTCACTTTAAAAATTATAAAATTAGGAATTAGGAATGTTTTAATGAAAAATATAATAATGAAGAATGAAAAATGAAGAATGAAAAATAAATAGCATTTCAATCGGAACGCTGCATACGGGACATTTTATTTTTCATTTTTCATTCTTCATTTTTCATTAAAAAAAGTTCTTTATTCTTCATTATTATCAGGAATTAGGAATATCATCTTCCTCGGGTTTATCTTCCTCGATGACGAGGTTGTCGATGATGAAGTTCTGGCGTTCCATGGTGTTCTTGCCCATATAGTATTCCAGCAGTTCGGCCACCTGGTCGCTCTTGTGTAGCGTCACCTGTTCGAGACGGATGTCGGGACCGATGAAGGTCTTAAACTCATCGGGACTGATTTCTCCCAGACCTTTGAATCGGGTGATTTCGGGGTCGGGACCCATGTCGTTGATGGCTTGCTGTCGTTCCTCGTCGGAATAGCAATATTGCGTGATGAAATCGGCATTTTCCGATATCTGCCTACGCACCTTTGCCTCGGTGTCCTGGGCGGCATCCTGCAGTTCCTGCACCTTGGCCTTGCCCAGTTTCGACTTGCGGGCACGAACGCGGAACAGCGGCGTCTGCAGGATATAGACGTGACCTTTCTTGATAAGTTCGGGGAAGAACTGCAGGAAGAAGGTAATCATCAGCAGGCGGATGTGCATGCCAT
>JAILEU010000114.1 GCA_024697785.1 Bacteroidaceae bacterium
TCTTCCCGGCGTCAACGTCTATTGGAAGATCGTCAACGAAGGCGTGGTGACCGATGCTCATGGCCATTACAAGATCCCGATTCACGAGAGCATCCACTGCCTGGTCTTTAGCTGTATCAGCTATGAGAACGACACCGTGCATCACATGATGGAGCCTACCCATTACGATCATGTCTTCGACGCAGTCCACATCCTCACCGAGGTCGACATCGCCGCTCGGCAGAAGGCTAGCTTCATCTCCCATCTCAACCCGGTGGCGGTGCAGACCATCACCTCCGAGGGACTGAAACGAGCCGCCTGCTGCAGTCTCGCCGAGAGCTTCGAGAGCAACGCCTCGGTCGACGTCTCCTATAGCGACGCCGTCACCGGAGCCCGACAGATCGAGCTCCTCGGGTTAAGCGGCCTCTATACCCAGATGATGGCAGAGAACATGCCTAACTTCCGTGGGTTGGCGGCGACATTCGGACTGAACTACGTGCCGGGCAACTGGATGAACGCCATCCTCGTCTCCAAAGGCACCTCCTCCGTGCGACATGGCTATGAGTCTATCAGCGGACAGATCAACGTCGATTTCAAAAAACCCGATGAAGACACCTCTGAGAAGCTCTTCCTCAACCTCTATGGTAATACCATGGGCATGGGGGAACTCAACTTCAACACCCGTTGGAAGATGGGAGCAAAAGGTAGCATGATGCTCCTTGGTCACGTCAACCACACCTTCATGACCATGGACGCCAACGGCGACAGCTTCGTCGACGACCCTCAGGTGACACAGTACAACGTCTTCGCACGCTACAACTACGCCAACGACTGGTTCGAGGGCATGTGGGGCGTCAAGGCTCTGAAAGAAGACCGCTACGGAGGACAGCTGGGCTTCGTCCATGGAGGACACGACGGCCCTTCAGCCGACAGCCTGGGCTTCGGCATCAACACACAACGCTACGAGGCCTTCTCCAAGACGGGTTTTATGTTCGACAAGGAGGAGACCAGCCTCGGCCTCCAGCAGCAGTTCACCTACCATAAGATGCACTCAGCCTATTTCAACACCAACTGGTATCATGCTGAGCAGCGTTCCTACTACGCCAACCTGCTGTTCAACTCGTATATGTTCAACACGAAGCACAACTACTCTGTGGGTGCCAGCTACTCGTATGACCGTTATGACGAACATCTGCGCCGCACAGAACGAGGCCATGCCGACCAGATCCTCTCCGACAGCCTCTACGGACGTGTAGAACATGTGCCAGGCCTCTATGCGGAATATGTCTTCAACGACGACCACCATTGGAGTGCCATCGTAGGCATGCGCGCCGACTACCACAGCTATTACCGTAAGATGCTCTATACCCCACGGGTGCATCTGCGTTATTCCACCCACGAGCATCTCACCCTTCGCGCCTCGGCAGGCAAGGGCTACCGCTCGCCCAATGTACTAGCCGAGAACTCCACGATGATGGCCTCGGCACGACTCATCCGTTTCATGGAGACCCCTAAGATGGAAGAGGCTTGGAACTACGGCGTCAACATAAGCAAGGAGTTCCACCTCGGAGCGCGTGAGCTCACCCTGCAGGCGGACTTCTACCGTACTGACTTCGTCAACCAGGTCGTCTTCGACCGCGACGCCGATGCCCACGAGGTACGCATCTATAACCTCGACGGGAAGTCCTATTCCAACTGCGCCCAGGTAGAGGCCAGCTGCGAGCTCTTCGTGAATTTCGACATCACCATGGCCTTCCGCTACAACGACGTGAAGATGACCATCGCAGACACCTTGCGCGAGAAGCCCTTCGTCAACCGCTACAAGGGACTGCTCACCCTCTCGTACGCCCCTGGCACCTGGCAGTTCGACTTCACGACACAGTTCAACGGCGACAGCCGCGTGCCTAACCTCAAGGGTAACGCCACCGCTGTCGCTGCCGGCCAAGCCGTCGACCGCTCACCTTTCTACGTCATCATGAACGCCCAGGTCACAAAGAAATTCCACGACAGCTGGGAGGTCTATGCCGGAGGCGAGAACCTCACTAACTACGTCCAGGACCATCCCATCATCTCCGCCGACAACCCGCTCAGCACCGACTTCGACGCCTCGATGGTATGGGGTCCCCTCAGCGGCATCCGAGCCTACCTCGGCGTACGCTATAAACTTAAATAAACCTTATTAAACGGAAAACGGAGAGTGGAAAGTGGAAAGTTTTCAGTTTTCCACTTTCAGTTTTCCACTAAACTAAGCCTTGGTCAGCGCTGCCGCGCCAAGGATGGCTGCGTCGTTATGTGGCAGTTCCGAGACTTTGATGCCCACGCTGCCGTCGTACACGAAGCAGAGGTTCTTTTGGAACGAGGCGCGGGTAGGACGCAACAGCACCTCGCCGGCTTTCACGGGTCCGCCCATGAGGAAGACGGCTTCGGGACTGCTGAACGCCACGGCGTTGGCCATCGCCAGGCCGAGCCATTCGCCGGTCTTCTCGAAGACCTCGATGGCCAGGGGGTCTCCCGCGTTGGCCGCGTCGCCGACGCTCTTGCTCGTCAGCTCCGCCCTCGGAATCTGCGCCAACACCCCACGGTATTCGGGATGCTGCGACATCACCTCCAGCATCGTCGCCTTGATGCCCGTGCCCGAGGCGTAGGTCTCCAGACAGCCACAACGGCCACAGCCGCATTTGCGTCCGCCTGGGATCAGGATCACATGACCGAGCTCGCCGGCGCTGCCGGTCTTGCCGTGGACTAGCTTGCCGTCGATGACGATGCCACTGCCGACACCGGTGCCCAAGGTGAACATGATGAAGTTCTTCATCCCTCTGGCACCCCCATAGACCAACTCGCCGTAGGCCGCCGCATTGGCGTCGTTCGACACGGTGATGGGTGACTCCGTGTACTTGGCAAAGAGCAGCCTGAGGTTGATGATGCCCTTGAAGTTCAGGTTGGTGGCATTCTCGATGCAGCCCGTGTAGTAGTTGCCCAGCGGAGCAGCGATGCCGATGCCGTCGATCTCCTTCACGTCATTATCTTTCTTCAGCTCTTCGATCATTAAACAGATGTCCTTCACATACAACTCAGCGTCGAAATACTTGGCCGTCTGAAGGTTCTTGCGTGCCAGACAGCGTCCTTCGCTGCTGACCAGTCCGATGTCGGTGTTGGTTCCACCGATGTCTATGCCAATGGAATATGTCATCATAAGTTTTATTTTTTCAACGATGCTAAGGTACGAAAAAAACGATATCACACCCCTTCCCGCAGATAAAATATGTATCTTTGCCACAAGAATATGCCTATCATGAAAAAGTCATTGTTTATCGTTTTGGTTGCCTTGCTGCTCGTCGGCTGCAACCAACAGAAAGAACGCAAAACGCTTCCTGAGACCGACACCGCTGCCGTTGCACCTGACACGACAGCCCCCGACAGCCCCGATACCCTCCTCGCTGAAACCCCTGCGCCCACCGACGCTTCCGTCTCTGCAGCCCCTTCCGCTGTCACCGTCGAGCGCGACACCACTGCGCCTCTCGGCAGTCCGCAGAACCCCATCAAGATCGAGCCTGGCAAGCCCCTCGACTTCTCCAAGCTCTTCCAGAACAACTCCAGTCCGCGTTCCTTCGCCGAGAATGTCACCGCCCACATCGACACCGTCGCCTCTCTTGCCCAGTCGGGCGACATCAACGCGATGTACCTCTACGGCAGCTGCTACGAGCAGGGCTGGGGCGTCACGAGAGACTATGGCAAGGCCATGGAATGGTATAAGAAGGCTGCCGACAAAGGACAGAAGAGCGCCATGGGTGCCATCGGCGGACTCTATCGCGTGGGCCATGGCGTCCAAGCCGACCCGAAACAGGCCTTCGAGTGGTTCAAGAAAGGCGCTGAGCGCGAAGACGACAACTCGATGCTCTGTCTGGGCAACTGCTACTACACCGGCTTCGGCACGAATAAGGACCTCGAAAAGGCCGCCTACTGGTGGGAGAAGGCCGCCGCCGACGGCAACGGCTTCGCCCTCAGCCAGATCGGCGACGCCTACTACGGCGGTCTCGGCGTCGAACCCGACCTCGACAAAGCCGTGAAATACTACCAGCAAGCCGTCGCCAAGAACGTCTCCAACGCGCAATACCGCCTCGGCGTCCTGCAGTTCTACGGACAAGGCGTGCCACAAGAT
>JAILEU010000119.1 GCA_024697785.1 Bacteroidaceae bacterium
AGGAGTTCAGGAGTTCAGGAGTTCAGACAATAGTTCTGCAAACGAAAGCCAGCAAACAGGACATTCGTCTGAACGGACGGAGCAGCGAGAGCCAACAAGCTTGTTTGATTGGCCGAGTCGCGACGGACGAAGGCAAAGCCAACTCCTGAACTACTGAACTCCTGAACTCCTAACATTTTTCTTAACTCTTAATTCTTAGCTAATTAGCAATTTCTAATTGCGCCAAAGACGCGCGACAGCTTCGCGGATGCGGCTGAGGGCACGGCGGATGTTATCGTCGGAAGTGGCGTAGCTGAGGCGGATGCAGTCGGGGGCGCCGAAGCTGTCGCCGCCCACGCAGGCCACGTGGGCCACATCGAGCAGGTAGAGGGCGAGGTCGTCGGCTGTGCGGATGACGCGCTGGCCGTCGGTCATGCCGAACAGGGCGCTGCACTTGGGGAAGAGGTAGAAGGCGCCTTCGGGATGGTTGACCTCGAAGCCGGGGACCTCCTTGGCGAGGCTGACGATGAGGTCGCGACGGCGCTGGAAGGCCTGACGCATCTCTTCGACGGGCTGCTGGGTGCCGGTGTAAGCAGCTTCGGCGGCCTTCTGCGACACCGAGCACGGGCCGCTGGTGTACTGTCCCTGCAGCTTGCTGACGGCCTTGATGACAACCTCGGGTCCGGCGGCAAAGCCGATGCGCCATCCGGTCATGGCGTATGCCTTGGAGACGCCGTTGATGATGATGGTGCGCTCGCGGACGGCGGCAAACTGGGCGATGCTTTCGTGACGGCCGAGGTAGTTGATGTGCTCGTAGATCTCGTCGGCAACAATCCACACCTGCTCGTGGCGGGCGAGGACGTCAGCGAGGCCGGCCAGCTCGTCCTTCGTATAGACAGAGCCGGTGGGGTTGCTGGGCGAGCAGAGGATGATGGCCTTGGTGCGGGGCGTGATGGCGGCCTCGAGCTGGGCGGGGGTGATCTTGAAGTCGTGCTCGATGTCGGCGGGGATGAAGACGGGGGTGCCGTCGGCCATGAGAACCATCTCGGGGTAGCTGACCCAGTAGGGGGCGGGGACGATGACCTCGTCGCCCTGTCCGACAAGCGCCATCAGGACGCCTGCGACACTCTGCTTGGCGCCGTTTGAGACGACAATCTGGGCGGGACGGTAGTCAAGGCCGTTCTCGTTCTTGAGCTTGGCGCAGATGGCCTCGCGCAGGGCGGGATAGCCGGGCACGGGGCTGTAGCGGCTCCAGTTGTCCTCAACAGCACGGACAGCGGCGGCCTTGATGTGGTCGGGGGTATTGAAGTCGGGTTCGCCGACACTCATGTTGATGACATCAACGCCCTGTGCCTTCAGTTCGGCACTACGGGCGGACATAGCCAAAGTGGCGGAGGGGTGGAGTCGATTGACTCGGTCGGAAAGGGGAGAAGCCATATAAAAATTATAAAATAATAAAATTAGGAATTAGGAATTGTTATTTAGTTAAGAGTTAAGAATTAAGAGTTAAGAAAAAAGTTCTGAGGACGTGTTCGTTAAACATTATGCGATTTACGATTTGTAGTTCAGGAGTTCAGACGATTGTTCTGCTTTCGGTTCGTTTGCTGTACTATTATCTGTCAGTCTGTTAGTCTGAAAGTCTGATACTCTTTTCGACGTCGTGTTCGTTAAACAATAGACGCTAAACCTTATTATTCACCAGCTTACGGTCGATGAATATCTGCTGCAGTTCGGCGTTTGTCTGGACGATGCGTTCGAGGTTCTTCGTGCGCCGGCGGGTGAAGAACCATGCCCGCAGCCAAAGCAGCCCGCCGACAGGGACGAGGAGAGCCGCCACGACCGAGAGCCAGCCTTCGGGCAGGGGGCAGACATGGTCGCGGGCGTTGAAGATCGGATAGTCGCTCACCTTGCCGATGACGAAGGCATCGCGACTGTTGCCCAGCGTAGCGACAAGGCTCTCCATGCTTTCCACCACTGATTCCAAGACCTCGTCGCGGTGGGTGCCACGGAAGAAGCGCACGTAGTGGGGCGGGCGACGCCAGTCGTGCCGGGTGCGCCACTCGCCGCAGGCTGCATCGAGGCCATTCATCTGCAGCGAGCAGGCGGCGTAGTCGGGGTCGTGGATGATGACCTCCTTGCCGCTGACATGGCGTTCCTCGGGTTTGGCGACCATCCAGCGGAAGGCGGCCTTGTAGGCATCGGCGTTGAAGACGGTGCTGTCGCGGTTGGCTTTGATGGTGAAGAACGCCCCCATGGGCGCCAGCACAATGGTGCTGAGCCAGCGGCCGAACCACACCGTCATCTCGCCTTCTCGCGACAGCTTGGCGCCGTTGGAGTCGAGGATGTAGTAGATGATGAAGATGAGCACCGACACCAGGATGGAAACGCCCAGCCCGCCCTTGCGGATGATGGCGCCCAGGGGCGCCCCGATGAAGAAGAACACCATGCAGGCCAGCGAGAGGACTATCTTGTTCCACCACTCGATGCGGTGCTTGCGGATGTTCTTGTCGGCCAGATAGACGGAGCGTTTCTTCAGCATGGTCTCAGAGCGCATATTCTCGATCTTCGACTTCTCGGACGTGCGCCAGCGCAGCTGCTGGTCGCGGGTGGCTGAGAAATAGACGCTGTCCATGTTGAGGCGGGCGACGCGCTGCTCGGCCATGCGGGTGCTGTCCTGTCCGGTGATGGTATAGACGCTGTAGGTGCCCCTTTTCAGGGTGTTGAAGTAGGCTCGCCCGATGCTGTCCTGCTCCTGGGTGAGCGAGTCGCGGTCGTTGATGAGCTGGCGCATGTTCTTGCTGGACGCATTGGCGCTGAGAAAGCCCGCGTCCATGACGTTGAACTCGTCGTTGAAGGCGATGAGGATGGTTTTCCGCCCGAACACCTCGCGGCGGTAGGGGATGTTCTTGCGGTTGATGTTGTCGGTCTTGAAGTTCTCGAACTGCTCGCCGTCGTAGAGCGTCATCTTCAGGAAGTTCTTGTCGGCGGTGGTTTCGAGCCGTCCCGAGTCGGCCTTGATGATGTGGGCATTCTCGAAGCCGTCGGTGAAGTTGTAGATGACGACGCCGTAGAGCACGCCCGTGTCGCGGTTCTTGTGGTCCACGAAGAGGTTGTAGCCCTCGATGCCGTCGTAGAATGCCCCTTCGGGAATCTCCAGCTCGGGCGATTTCTGCTTCATGGAGACGAGCAGCGTGTTGAGCTTCAGCTGCGAGTCGGGGATGATGACGTTCTGGAAGTAGAACGAGGCGAGGCACAGGGGAACGCAGAAGATAATGAGGGGGCGCATGACGCGGAGCAGCGGTATCCCCGCAGCCTTCATGGCCGTGAGCTCGACGCGCTCGCCGAAGTTACCGAACGTCATCAGCGCCGCCAGCAGGATGGCGAGCGGCAGCGAGCGCGGGACCAGCGTCAGCGTAGCCAGATAAAAGAACTGGCCCAGCACGTCCAGCGACAGCCCCTTGCCCACCATCTCATCGACATACAACCACAGGAACTGCATGACGAAAATGAAAAGGCAGATGAAGAACGTCCCGATAAACATGATACCGAAACTCTTCAGCACAAACAGATCAAGCTTTTTCAGATGCACGCAGATGAGTTCACTTCTTTTTCTAGGTTGCAAAAGTAACACAAAAGAAGTGGAGAAAAAAGAAACGACGCAATTTTTATAGTTTTTTAGGGTGGTTACCGTTATCGTTATCGTTAACGTTAATTTACACCCCCGCCCGTCGCGTGAGGTTGTCGGCAAAGCTCTCCCACAGCTGCACGAGTCCCTCGGTGTCCTCGTCGTCGGTCTGCTCTGTCACCTCAAGCGTGTAGGTATTGGTCATCTCGTTATG
The DNA here is from genome assembly GCA_024697785.1 of Bacteroidaceae bacterium. Lineage (GTDB taxonomy): Bacteria > Bacteroidota > Bacteroidia > Bacteroidales > Bacteroidaceae > UBA1189. Next base: position 3,819 of record JAILEU010000119.1, read on the forward strand.
GCTGATGCGTAGCTCAAAAAAGGTCTTGGGTCCTTCGTCAATCCAGTGGAAGCGCACGTAGGTGCCGGTGCGCTTGGCCAGCAACACAGCCTGACGCTGCTCGCCCCCGCCCCAGCTAAAGGTGTAGATGCCGTCATTCTCTGTGACGCGGTCGGCCATCCAAGCCTCCATGCCGCCCGTCGTCCCCACCATATCCCATATCATGGCGCGGGAATTGCTGTTCAAAGGGAATTCCAGATGTATCTTCTCCATAGTCCTGCGGTTTTTGATGTTTTTCTTTTCATTCGTTTTGGCAAAAATAAACCTTTTTTTACAAAGAAAAAAATTTTTAGAAGACAATCTTCTTTTTTTGCGGACTTCGTAGAGAATATCGGGCAAAGACAAGAAAAAAGTCAAGAAAAAGTTGCAGGAATAAAAAAAAGCCTGTACCTTTGCGCCGCTTTTCCCCGAGAGAGGGGGAAACGTGATGGCGGGATAGCTCAGCTGGTTAGAGCGCATGATTCATAATCATGAGGTCCTCAGTTCAATCCTGAGTCCCGCTACACAATGCAGAGGAAGGACAGGCAGGTCGCCTGTCCTTCCTCTTTTTTAATAGACTCGGATAAGAGAACCGTGATCCTATCTTTAATCCCTTTCAGGGCTTTTAGATAGG
>JAILEU010000120.1 GCA_024697785.1 Bacteroidaceae bacterium
GGCAGGCAGATGGTGCAGTTGAAGAGGCCGAGATACTCGCCCATGTGCTCGCCGCTCAGCGAGTTGGTGAGCAGCGTGAACGGCAACGCCAGCATGGCTGCCCACGCAAAGCCGATGAGGAAGAAGCTGACAAACAGCACATACTGGTTATGGATGAACGCAGCCGACACAAAGCCTGCGGCGCCCAGCACAAGGCTGGTGATGTAGGCGGTCTTGAGGTTCCGGAAACGGGGGATGAGCGTCGCCCAGACGATGGAGCCCACGGCCTGCACGGCAAACAGCACGCCCACCCAGTTGCCGGCAGCCTGATAGCCTTCCGACGACACCTCGGTGGTGCCCCAGCAGTTGGCGGCAACCGTGCCGTTCGTATAGGTCCACATGAACAGGAACGCCGCCCAACAGAAGAACTGCACCAGCCCCACCGTCCAGAACGTCGCCGGCGCATGGGCCAGCAGCTTCACGAAGCCAGGGTTGCTGCCCTTCTCCTTCGTACGCAGACGTTTCCACTTGCCGCCGACCTGCTGCCACTCTTTCTGCTCCACGCCGTGGAACTCAGCATACTCCTGCGGGTTCATTTCCTTCACCTTGGCGAAGGTGAACAGCACGCACAGGATGAGTAGCGCGGCACCCGTGTAGAAGCTCCACTTCACCGTGTCGGGCACCACGCCCTCGGGGGCGGTGTTGCTCAGCCCTATCCACGTGAAGAAGATGGGGAACAGATAGCCGAACAGCGAGCCGGCGTTGCAGAGGAACGACTGTATCGAGTACGCCGTGGCCTTCTGCTCCTCGTTCACCATGTCGCCCACCATCATCTTGAACGGCTGCATGGCCACGTTGATGCTGGTGTCGAGGAAGATGAGCGAAAACAGCCCGAACCACATGGCGGCATTCAGCCCCAGCATCACGTAGGCCGTCGAGAGGTTGAGACTGCCGGCATTGGGCAGTAGCGCCATCACAGCCACCGCCACCACCGCCCCGACAAGCAGGTACGGCTTGCGACGGCCCCAGCGGCACCACGTGCGGTCGCTCCACTTACCGATGAACGGCTGCACAACCATACCCATCAACGGGGGCAGGATCCAGAAGAAACTCAGCTGGTGCGGGTCGGCACCCAGCGTGGCAAAAATACGGCTGATGTTGGCACTCTGAAGGGCATAGGCAATCTGAACCCCGAAAAAGCCGAAGCTCAGGTTAAACATCTGCCAGAACGTCAATTTGCGTTTTTCCATGTATTTGTTCGCTAAAAAATCGGGCAAAGATAACACCTTTTTTCTATCCTTGGCATTTTTTTTCAGTTTTTAACGCTTACTTCACCATTTCTTTAAAAATAATCCCCATTCATAATTCTCCTTTCCTTTTTAAATAGTACCTTTACCACCCCAATTAACGATAACGATAACGATAACGTTAACGATAACGATTGACGTAACTGTATTTATTTAACTATGAACTACGATAAACTAAGTGCAGCATTCTTACTGCTGCTGGCGGCCTGCACAGGTACGGCTAAAACCCCGAAGCCCGTCGCCGACGAGCCCATCCGCTTCGCCGACTATTTCTACGACAAAACCATGCGCATGGACTTCTACCATTGTGGCAACGCCACCGAGGAGGCGTACTTCTTCGACGAGCTGCGCGAGGAGCCCTACTTCGCCGGCTCGTACGTCTCGCTGCGCGACTCGTTCAACTACGGCAACCAGCGCTTCGTGCTGCTCGACAAGGAGACGGGGCGCGAAATCTACTCCTACCACTACTGCACGCTGTGGGGCGAGTGGCAATGTACGCCCGAGGCCCGCACCACGTCGCTCGGCATGCCCGAGAGCGTCGTCTTCCCCTACCCCCGCCGCGACGCCGTCGCACAGATATGGTCGCGCGGCAACCCCCACGACCCCGCCGTACGCAAACTCCACGCCACACAGCCCTGGACGCTGAAGTTCGAACACGAAATCAAGGCCGACAACTACTTCGTCCGCGGCTTCTCGCCCCTCTACGAGACGCAGGACATCCACGTCGTGGGCGACCCACACACCAGTCTCGACATCGTCCTTGTCCCTGAGGGCTACACGGCCGACGAGCGCGACGTCTTCGTCCGCGACTGCCAGACGTTCGCCACCGAGTTCTTCCGCTTCGAGCCGTGGCGGACCAACGAACAGCGCGTCAACATGCGCCTCGTCTGGGCGCCGAGTGCCGAGAGCGGCGTCTCCATCCCCGCCGCCGGACAATGGCGCAGCACAGCCGTCAAGGCCAACTACTACACCTTCGACTCCGAGCGCTACCAGATGACCTACGACTATCAGGCCGTACGCGACATTGCCGGCCACGCCCCCTACGACTACATCTACGTCCTCACCAACTCCGACAAGTACGGCGGTGGCGGCATCTATAACTTCTACGGCGTCGGCGCCGGCCACGACCGCGGCGGCACCTCCGGCCGCGTCCACGTCCACGAGTTCGGCCACCAGATGCTCGGCCTCGGCGACGAGTACGTAGAGATAGGCAACACCACCTCCGACCAGTACGACCCCGCCGTCGAGCCCTGGGAAGCCAACCTCACCACCAAGGTGGACATCAGCCGCAAGCCGTGGGCCGACGGCACAGCCCCCGCCGACTCCGTACACGGAGCCTCCCTGCCCGAAGGCGGAGGCTATCTCGAGCACGGCATCTGGCGCCCCTACGAGCATTGCCTCATGAACACCCTCGCCTACCCCTTCTGCCCCGTCTGCCTCCAGGCCATCATCGAGTACCTCGACTACATCACGGCGCCTTCGGCGCAATTGAAAATTTAAAAATCAGGAATTAGGAATTAGGAATTATTGTTTAACGTTTAACGAACACGTCCTATGATTTAGGTTTAACGTTTAAGGTTTAACGAACACGTCCTCTGAACTATTTTTCTTAACTCTTAATTCTTAACTCTTAACTGAATAAACTTCCTGCCGCATGGTCGTTAAACGTTAAACATTAAACGTTAAACCCTAATCGTTTAACGAACACGACGGTTCAAGACTAACAGACTGAAAGTAGTCTGCAATTCTAAATCGTAAATCGTAAATCATAAAAAATATATGAAATTCTCTACCCTCACCTCAGCAACTTTTGTAGCGGCACTTTTGGCCTCAGGAGCCGCACAGGCTCAGTCAGTAACCTTCGAGCAGGACCGCTCGGCTCGAGACGCCATCGGCTGGCCCTCTCACCGCGCCACGCCCGTCGTGGCCGACTTCAACGGCGACGGCATCATGGACGTCTATTACGGCGGCACCTCGTGCACCAACGGCTGGCAGGTGCGCGGCGTGCTCGTCAAAGGCTTAGGGGGCGGCGCCTTCGGCAGCGACCTCGAGCCCGCCTACGAGGACTACGAAACCCAGGAGCGCGTGCCCATGACCGACGACCAGGGCAACATCGTCACCGACGACAACGGCGACGTCGTCTATCTGACCGACGACACGGGCGAATTCATCTACCAGACCGTCACGCGACAGCGCGTGGTAGGCATGAAGAACGGACTGCCCTTCTCGGCCTACGGCATGGCCTCGCAGACGCTCGACTTCAACCAGGACGGCCTCATCGACATGCTCATCCAGAACATCGGCGGCAACGACACCGGCACCGAACAGGGACTGGTGCTGGTCAAGAACAATGGCCGGATCGTGACGGACGGAGGCGAAGCCGGCGACGACTTCTCGTTCAGCGTCGTCGCCGACTCCGTGCTGGCCTCGCTGACGATGAACGGCGCCGGCGACGGATGGAACGAGAGCAACGAGTACGGCGCCGTGGCCATCGGCGACTACGACAACGACGGCTTTCCCGACATCCTCTATCAGACGTGGGGCTGGAACCGCGCCGACGACCAGTGGCGCCGCGACGTCGCCCTGCTCCACAACGTGGGGGGCACAGGCTTTGAGATAGCCAACGTGTTCCGCCCCATGCCTTCTGATGTCCCCGAGCCCAACCGCATCGGCATTTACGAGAAGACCCTCGACACCATCACCTTCGACGAGGACGGCGTGGAGATTGTCGTGCCGGGACAGTGGACCGACACCCCCACATACGCCATCAAGCGCATGTCGAACGGCAACGTCAACTTCATCGACCTCAACAACGACGGCTGGCTCGACATTGTCGTCACCGGCTGGGCCGACGGCGACGACACCGAGCGCGGCGGATACGAGCTGCGCTACTACGAGAACACCCGCGACGGATGGTTCCATGACGCCACCCACCTGCTCATCCCTTCCGTCACCGATGCCGCCGTCTCGGATGTGACCAGCGTCTGGGACACCTGGGGCGGTACGGACAACATCATTACCGTCATCGACTACGACCAGGACGGCCGCCAGGACCTGCTGCTCATGGGCTCGGCCGTCGGGCGTGAAGGCAAGCAGGCCTACGTCCTCTTCAACCGTGGCGAGCAGGGCGACGTCGTTCTCGAAGAGCATGCCACGAAACTCGTCCCCCAGAGCGGACTGGGCTGCCGCACCTTCATCCTCGCCGACTTCAACGGCGACGACGTCTGCGACAACTTCACCCGCGGCTGGACCAGCTACGAGGGACGTAACGACTGGGCCGAGGCCATCTCCATCAGCCGCGGCGGCATGGACAACTACGACATCACCGTCCACGGCCACGAAAGCAACTTCAACGGCGCCTTCGTCGGCGAGCGCACCACCTCTTTCGGCGACCTCAACGGCGACGGCAAGCTCGACATCATCGCCACCGGCTGGACCGACAAGGGCGACGACTTCATCCCCTCGTACAACCAGGCCGACTTCACCCCCGCCGCCCCTGAAAAGCCCGAGGGTCTCGGCGCACGCGTCGAGGATGGCAACCTCATCGTCACGTGGGACGTGGTGTCCCTGACGGGCACCTACGGCGACGCGCTCTATAACGTCTATGTCCGAAACAACGCCACGGGAGCTCTCCGCCAGGTGGTACCCGCCAACCTCGCCACCGGCGCTCAGCTGGGCTACAGCCGTTTCGGGGCCTACGTCCCCGGCCTCGGCAGCAGCCAGCCGCAGGCCATGAAGATCTTTGCCGGCATGCCCGATGGCTCATACACCGTGGGCGTCCAGGCCGTCAGCTACACCTATGCCGCCAGCCCCTTCGCCACCATCACCGTCGATATAGATAATGGTATCGCTCGCGTGCGCGAGAGTGGGATGCAGCTCTACCGCCAGGGCAGCATGCTCGTCGTTGCTGCTCCCGGCAGCACCCAGCCCGTCGCCGTCTATAGCGCCGCCGGCCAGCAGGTAGCCGCCGGCGTCACCGGCACGCCCGTCGCCCTGCCGGCACAGGGCACCTACATCGTCCGCTGCGGCTCCGAAACCCTCAAAGTCCGTCTCTGATGCGCCGCCTCCTCCTCTCCTCCGTCCTCGCCGGCCTGTGGGCGCTGGTGCTCCCGTCCGGGTCGTGCCGCGCCGACGAGGTGTTCACCCACGGTCTGTGGAAGGTGACCTACGTCAGCGAGACGGGCACCGTCAAGCTCAACCGTTTCGACGCCGCTGCCGCCGCCTACCGCCCCGTCATCATCAGCTCGGTGCCCGAGGCCAGCTACCGCCTCGGCGCCACCGGCGCCGACCGTACCGTCGCCGCCACCGACTTCGCCGTCGTCGAGACCGCCACCGTGCCCACCGTCGACGCCTTCGGCTCGGGCACACGCTTCTCCATCATCTTCCGCCAACCCTCCGGCGGCGACGACGTCACCCTCACCCAGCACTTCTGCTTCTTCGACAGCCACCCCTGGCTGCTCACCTCGCTCGAGCTCTCGTCGGCCGACACCCTGCGCTCCAACTACCTCGCGCCCGTCAGCACCCGCCAGACCTACGCCCTCTTCGCCGCCTCGTCCAGCAACCGCATGCTGCGCGTGCCTTTCGACAACGACAACTTCGTCCGCTACGGACGCTATCCGCTCAGCACCTCCATCACCTCCTACGAGGTCACCGCCCTCTATGAGGGCGAAGGCCGCGGGGGCGTCGTCATCGGCTCCGTCGATCACGACCATTGGAAGAGCGCCATACGCATCGATGCCGAGGGGGGCAGCCGCATCAAGGCGTTGCGCGTCTTCTCGGGCGTCGCCGACAAGATGACATGGGACGTCCTGCCGCACGGCCATCTCGTGGGCGACACCATCCGCTCCGCCCGCTTCTTCGTCGGCTACGACGCCGACTGGCGGCAGGGCATGACGGCCTTCACCGACGCCTGCAACCTCGTCACACCACGGCGTAACGACTGGCCCTTCGGCACCCCCGTGGGCTGGATGAGCTGGAACGTCATGGAGACGAAGAACAACTTCACCGACGACCGCGAAATCATCGACTACGTCACAGGCGTGCTGCGTCCCCTGGGCTTCCACAACCGCCAGAGCGCACCCAACATCATCAGCATCGACGCCTGGTCGAACCTCAACAGCAGCCAGGAGCGCCAGCTCTGTGCCGAAGCCGCCTCGCTGGGTGCCGTCGTCGGCTGCTACGGCAGCCCCTTCAGCCTCTGGTGGAACGAGAAGGACCTCGACAACATCTACTACCAGAGCAGCCTCAGCACCTACACCGCCCGCGACGTAGTGCTCACGGCCCACGGCCAGCCCCTCAAGTTCGAGGGCGCCTACTGCCTCGACCCCACCCACCCCGCCGTCAAGGCCTCTATGGCCAAGTGGATACGCCAGCAGGAGCAGCAGGGCTTCCGCTACATCAAGCTCGACTTCATGACCTGCGGCATCATACAGGCCGACCGCTACTACAACCCCACCGTCCACACCGCGGTCGAGGCCTACAACGAGGGCTTCGCCTACTTCTGCAAGAAGGTCGGCGAGGTGAAGACGCCCATCTTCATCGTCAACTCCATCTCGCCCCTCTTCCCCTACCAGTATGCCAACGCCCGCCGCGTCGCGTGCGACACGTGGGGTTCCATCAACTGGACGGAGTATAGCATGAACGCCCTCACGGCCGGCTGGTGGACCGACGGCCTCTACCAGTTCAACGACCCCGACGGCGTGCCCCTGCTGGGGGGTGGCGACCAGAACGCCCTCACCCTCTCCGAGAACCGCGCCCGCCTCACGGGCGCCGCCATCACAGGCATGGTGCTCCTTGCCGACAACTTCAGCAAGAGCAACGTCTCTGGCCGAGGCAACCCCACCGTCTCGCGCAAGCGGGCCGAGAGCCTCTTTGCCAATGCCGACTTCTGTGCCCTGCTCGGCAGCGGACGCAGCTTCATGCCCGTCTATGGTTACGGCGAGCACGGCGGCCAGCCCGAGAGCGCCGAGAACTTCGCCATGCGGCGCGACGGCGACACCCTCTACGTCGCCGTCATCAACTACGACTCCGCGTCGCCCCTCAAGGGCCAGTTGCCCTTCGCCCTGCTCGGCATCGGCGCCGACGACTGCCACGCCGTCCGCGAGCTATGGTTCGGCCAGCCCGTCACCCCCACGGGCACAGGTGCCAACGCCGCCCTCCCCTACGACGTCCCCGCCAAGGATGCCCGCATCTACCGCCTCACCCTCCGCCCCACAGGCATCCACGCCCTGACTCCTACCCCCTCACCCTTAAACCCTAACCCCTCACCCCAAACCCAAAGTCTCGCCCCCTCAGGCATAGCCCTCACCCCTAACCCCTCACCCCAAGCCCCAATCATCCTCCATACCACCCACTATGCCGACGGCACCTCCGCCACCGTCAAGCAGTTTCATCGTTAAGAGAGTTCATTCGTTGTTGCGGATATTCATGGGATAATAGGTTTTTTCGAAAAAATAGCCAACACCTACCTAAATCCTTACAACAAATTGCTGCATAACACATTAGGCCAGGTAGGTGTTGGCTAAACACCTACCTAACACCTACCCAACACCTACCTTACTCCTACCTGAATTCTGCATGAATCCCGCATGAATCCCGCATGAATCCCGCATAACGCCTGCATAAAACAGGCATAACGCCTACCTTATCCGTTGCCTTTGGCTTGTTTCGTCCGTTGTCGCAGAATGGCAATCCGCAACACATGAATAGGGGAATTTATAATCCCCTCATCATCAGCCTTTTCACTTTTTCAGGTAAGTGTTAGGTAGGTGTTAGGTAGGTGTTAGGTAGGTGTTAGGTAGGTGTTAGGTAGGTGTTTAGCAAACACCTACCTATGATAACGCCCTTTGCCACAGTTCATTACGACAGTTCAGGTAGGTGTTGGCGATTTTTTTAAAAAAACCTTGTTTAAAAGAGACGGGCAGCAGAGCAAAGACAGGCGTAAGACGTCGTGATTGTAGCGTTTGATTCTATCGCCGTAGCGTTTGATTCTATCGCCGTAGCGTTTGATTCTACGGACGTGTAACGACAGGTGTTATTGTTGGAATCCCCAAATTTGTTTCAGGGAAATTGTATGGAATCCCCAAATTTTATATAAAGGATCCGTTCGAAATCCGCAATTGTTTCGATTATTCGGTTATCTGCCTTCCATTGTGTAATCCTTTTTTTGTGCCCCCCTAACCCCTAACCCCTAACCCAAAAGGCACCAAAGGGACGTGTCCCTTTGGTGCCATTTTAATACTACTCTCCCACGTGGAAGGCGACGCGGAGGTCTTCGACCTCGGCATCGGTGATGGGGTGGAGCTTGCCGACGGGGGCGGCCATGATGAGCGAGCGGGCGCTGAACTCGGCCACCTCGAGCTTGTCGAAGGTGCTGAGCAACGTGTCGCCCGTCACGACGATGGAGTCGTTGGCGAGGAAGGCGCAGGGGTAGCGGGTGAACGACTCGGCCACGGCGTCGAGGTTGTCATACTGCGAGCCGAAGGGGAACTGGGGCACGTCCTGCAGGAAGATCCAGCTCTCGGGGATGGTGCGGGGGTCGAACTTCACGCCGGTGGTGCAGTAGCCCATGAGGGCGGGGCTCTGCGTGAGGATGATGCTGTTCACGCGGGGGTTGCGCCGGTAGATCTCCTGATGGAGGGCGACGGAGCGGCTGGGCACCTTGCCGGCCTCGACCATACCGCCGCGCACCTGCACGATGTCGTCGGCGTCGATGTCCCAGCGGGTGACGCCGGGAGGGGTGATGAGGAAGTCGTCGCCTCGTCCCCAGCGGACGCTGGCGGTGCCGTACGAGCTGCACATCAGTCCCTGGTCGCAGGCGCGGCGCACGATGCGGCAGATGTCGGCCCGCAGGGCACGCTCGTCGCTGGGATGGCGCACGTCCATGAAGTGGGGATAGTGGGTGGGGATGCTCTGCTCGTGCTGCAGGATCTGGTCGTCGGTGAGGTAACGGGGGGTGCCGAGGGTCTTGGCGTTGAGGATGGTGCGGGCACATAGCTCGAGGGTCTCGAAGCGCTGGTAGGCATCGGCGATGTCCTCGCCCATGAGGACCACACCATGATTTTCCATGATGACGGCCTTGTAGTCGGGGTTGCGCTGGAACTCGCCGGCAATCTTCTCGCCAAGCAGCTCGCTGCCGGGCAGGGCGTAAGGGGCGAAGCCGACGGGGCCGCAGACGGCACGCGCCTGCGGGATGATGCTCGTGTCGGGTACCTCGTGGACGATGCTGAAGGTGACGAGGGCTGGCGGATGGGCGTGGATGACGGCTTTCAGGCGCGGACGAATCTTGTAGAGGGCGCGGTGGAAGGGGTACTCGCTTGAGGGACGGTGACGGCCCACGATGGTGCCGTCGGCCTTGACGCACATGATGTCGGCAGGCGTCAGCGAACCCTTGTCGATGCCGGCAGGGGTGATCCAGATGTCGCCGGCGTCGTCCATGATGGAGAGGTTACCGCCGCTGGTGGTGGTCATGCCGCCACGGTAGATGCGGCTGATGATGAGCACCAGCTGCTCGGCAGGGTGCATGAGTTGGGTGTTGAGTTGTTTCATTTCCTTTTAAATATTATATCAATACATACAGGACGATGGTCGGAAGCAGGCGCCTTTGGCGCAATTGATAATTGATAATTGACAATTGATAATCTTCCATCGTTATCGTTAACGACGTTATCGTTAACTAACCTCTCACCTCTCACCTCTAACCTCTCACCTAATTTTACAATGTAGTCGATGGTGACATCGGGGACATCGGCGGGATAGGTGCGGACGGTGGTATCGGTGAGGATGGTGAAGCGCTCGGCGAGCGAACGGATGAACGGCTCGTGGGGCTCGGCGTTGAAGTCGCCCGCCAGATAGAATGGTTTGCGGGGGATGAGCGCGGCGACCTCCTGCAGGATGGGCAGGGAGAGCATGCGGTCGGCAGGCGTCAGCGACAGATGGGTGCAGGCGAAGACGTAGTCCCTGAACTCAGCCGCCACAACCATGCGGGACTCCTCGCGCCCAGGCAGGGCTCGCCGCACGACGGAAAGAGGCTGGGTGCGGCAGAGGATGCCCACGCCGTACTTGCCTCCGTCGTAGTCGATGGCAGGGGCATAGACGGGCATCATGCCCGTGAGCGCCGCCAGCTCGCCCAGCACGTCGCGACGGCCGCTGCGGGCCGTCATGCTGTCAACCTCCTGCACGGCCACCACGTCGGGCCGGCAGGCATTGATGACGTCAGCCACCCGCTGCAGGTTGTTCACGCCGTCCATCCCGATGCCGTTGCGGATGTTGTAGCTCATCAGCCGCGCCGTACCTTCCGACTGACAGGAGGCGAGGAAAAATGAAAAAAGAAAAACAAACAGAGCAGCGAGAGCAAAGGAGCTTGCTCGTTTTGCCGAGTCGCGTTGTTTGAAAACAAAGTTAATGAAGAATGAAGAATAAATAGCCCTATTGAATGAAGAATGGGAGATGAAGCTGTTTGTTTTTTTGGAGTTCAGGAGTTCAGGAGTTACAAGGAGTTCTGACGATACCTTTGTATGCAGGTTGTCGTCTGTAAAACTTTTTTTGGAGTTCAGGAGTTCAGGAGTTACAAGGAGTTCTGACGATACCTTTGTATGCAGGTTGTCGTCTGTAAAACTATTTTTGGAGTTCAGGAATTCAGGAGTTACAAGGAGTTCAGACGATACCTTTGTATGCAGGTTGTCGTCAGTAAAACTATTTTTGGAGTTCAGGAGTTCAGGAGTTACAAGGAGTTCAGACGATACCTTTGTATGCAGGTTTTCGTCAGTAAAACTATTGTCTGAACTCCTCAACTCCAGAACTCCTGAACTCCTAAATCCCAACTTTTTATTTTTCATTTTTCATTCTTCATTTTTCATTAAAAAAGTTATCAGAGGACGTGTTCGTTAAACGTTAAACGTTAAACATTAAACGATAATTCCTAATTCCTAATTCCTAATTTTATAATTTTTAAAGGTGAAAATCGGCATATTCGGCGGCACGTTCAACCCCATCCACCTGGGCCACACCGCTCTGGCAAGCTACATCTGCAACCTCGGCCTCGTGGACGAGGTGTGGCTGATGGTCAGTCCCCAGAACCCCTTCAAGCGCGACCACCAGCTGCTCGACGAGGCCATCCGCCTGCGCCTTGCCACCCTTGCCGTGCGCGACTTCCCCCGCCTCCGCGCCAGCGACTTCGAGTTCCACCTCCCCCGCCCCTCCTACACCTACGTCACCCTGCAGGAACTCTCGCGCGCCTACCCCGACGATGCGTTCAGCCTCATCATCGGCGCCGACAACTGGGACGCCTTCCCCAAATGGCGCAACGCCAACGACATCCTCGCCCACTACCCCATCATCGTCTATCCCCGTGAGAAGGTCAGAGGTGAGGGGTTAGAGGTTAGAGGTGAGGGGTTAGAGGTTAGAGGTGAGAGGTTAGAGTCCGCAGCAAACAACCCTAACCCCTCACCCCTAACCCCTAACCCAAAAACACCTCCAACCAATTGTCAATTACCAATTGCCAATTGTCAATTCCTAAACTCCGCCCCTCTCTACCCCATCAGCTCCACCGCCATCCGCACGGCCATCGCCGCAGGCGATGACGTCAGCCCCTGGCTCGACCCCGCCGTCCTCGACGAAATCCGCCGCCTGAGGCTTTACGCTCAGTAGTCCGTCACAGAAGTCCTTCTCTTTTGTATTTGGTTCTCTGCAAACAAACGTTAAAGAGCTTCAATCGTTTGGCGCTTTGTTTCGCTTTTTCTACTTTTGCAAAGTCGCTAACCAACAAAAAAAACGTCTGAGCTATGAAAAAGCCGTTAGTTTTCCTGTTTTCCGTGCTGCTTGCCTGCAGCCTTGCCGCCTGTAAAGGACAAAAACCGGGCGCCCTCCAGAATGGCTCTAAAACGGTCCCTGTTGCAGAGGAACCAATCGCTCTTGACGATGTCAAGACCAATGCACAGATGATTAAGTATATGTATGGAGACAGGCGCGTCGTAAAGCGAGATACGATAGTAGAAGGAAACGATACGACGATAAAGATTTGGTACACACCTCTGGGTGAAGTAGATAATGCTTTTGTTTTGATAAAGTCCAACGGCGACACCACGGTTTATGATGGAGATTGGTATGGCTTGATAGAAGACGGTGAGCCCGTAATAATTGAGGAAATGCCCTATTTTGGTGATTTTTCTGAAGATACGGGTGACGATGGGGAAGAAATAGTGGAAAATGAGAACACCATATATTCAGTTGTAGAGGAGATGCCTCAGTTTCCTGGCGGAGTGGATTCATTGATGGTGTATATTCAAAAGAATCAGCGATGTCCTAAAGAGATG
>JAILEU010000162.1 GCA_024697785.1 Bacteroidaceae bacterium
GCCACACGCTGTCTGGCCACGCCGTTTCCACCCGCGCCTTCGGGGAAGCCTCGGGCACAGGCTGCTTCATCTGACGCTCCTTTGCCCTTTCCGCAGGCGCGGGGGGCAGTCCGCAGGAAGAGAATCCCAGCAGCAGGGCAATGATGGGGATGTATCGGCGCAATCTTCTCACAGCTCGAGGTGGATTTTTGCCGCAAAGATACTATACAGCGTGCACAAATGCAAATATTTTTGGAATCTCCCCTGCTCAGGCAAATTTGTGTTTTTATTATGTACCACTTTTGATGACATCTGCAGGACGCTCTTTGGCTGTCCTTATAACACGGAAGCCGATGGTCGTGCCTACAATCAGAAGCAGGCCAACAAATATAAGGATGTATAGACTTGGAGTTATGGTGGTACGGTTTACGTATTTTTCTAACCAATTGTGCATGGCTATAAAACCGATAATAAATGCAACGACAGCACTAACGACATAAATCTGACCATATTCTTTAGCAAACATTTTAAGGATATCTTTCACTTTTGCACCATACACCTTGCGGACGGCAATCTCCTTGCGTCTCTGGCGGCAGGCAAGGGTAACGATGTTATAGACGCTGAACACGGCTATGAGGATGCTGGCCAGCGTGATGGCACTCAGCAGACGCGATAGGTTGCGCTCGGATGCTAGCATCTCCGCCAGCAGGTCCTCGCCGAACTGCAGCTCCCAGACCATCTCGGGATGGCGCTTCATCATGGCGTCGATTTGACCTCGGACGTCGTCCCTCTGCGTTCCGGCAAAGGAGAAGGCTATGGCGTTGGTGACGGCGGAACGGATGTAATCGGGGCGGGGCGTCAACACATAGTGGTTGTTGCCGTCGAAGTTGGCATTCTCCCATCGTATGTCCTTGATGACGCTGGCAATGGTGACCGTGTGCTCGCCGTCGTTCAACTGTATTCTCATAGTCTGCCCTACCGCTTGCTTCAGTCCGAGCAGGTCGCGAACGCTTTCGGTAATGACTATCTGGCCGGGGGTCCAGTTTTCCCTGTCGGGCAGTTGCCCCTCCAGCGTCGTGAACCCACATACGCTACTGCTGGGGTCAGGCACCCAGCCCCATACGCAGTCCGTCCATTCGTCGGCCTCCGTGCGCCGGATTTTCTGCGGAAGGTTTGCCTGGTAGCCCTGAAGGAAGAACTCGCCTTCGGTCTGCACGTCCTCGATGCCGGGAATGGCCTTCAGCTCACGGGCCAAGTCTGCGTCGCGGATGGCAGCCGTCAGCTGATAGTAATAGTCCATCTTCACGCTCTGTGGGTCCAGCCCCCTCACCGTGAGCAGCGCCGTGTTCTTATAGGCAACGCCCCAGTCGGTCTGCCTGAGATAGCGAAGCTGTTTCAGGTTGACTGCCGTACAGAAGATGAGGAAGATGCCGATGCAAATCAGTATGCCCGAGTTGACGGCATTGTACTTCCGGTTGGAGGTGTAGGTGCCCTTGGCAGTGAGGGTCAGCGCCTTCCGCCTCATGATGGAGACAGCGATTACGCTGAAGAAGAACGACACGGCCAGTACGGCAAGCAGCACCCAGACAGCGTTTGAAAGAATATAACCTTTCGGATTGATGTTTGCATAGAGCGCAAACCTTTCGTAAACAGCCAGTACGCCCAGGAATCCTCCACCCGCCGCTATCAGGAGCAGGACGAACAGCTCCAGGGAGAACATGGACGTCAGGTCTCTCCCCTTGGCTCCACACATCTTTCTCAGCGTCATCTCCTGTCGGCGGTAGCGGATGCGGTTCAAGTAGAAGGAGAGCAGGTTGGCCAGCGCGCTGATGACGAGCATCAGACTTACGAGGAAGAAGGTCTGGATATGGTCGTAGCTGAGGGGAGAATTGCTGCCCGACCCAAGCCGGTGGGCTTTCGAAAGCGGCACAGGTGTCATGGACATGTCATCCTCGATGCCCTCCTCCGAATAGTGGGCGGCCTTGTAGGCGAAGGAGTCGAACACATTCTTCCCCGGCACCAGCTTGAAGACGTAGTTGCCCGCCATGTTCATCTGCGGACGCTGCTGGATGGTTATCATGTCCGCAGCCAGCACAGAGTGCTTCGGCATGTCCGCAAAGACAGCCACGACGGTACGCTCGGAATTACTCCGCGTACTGAAGAACGAGACTTTCTGCCCTATGGGGTCCGTCTGGCCGAACCACTCGCGTGCCGACGACTCAGACAGCGCAATGGCATCCCTGTCTGCCTGCGACAGGAAGGAGGGGCTGCCCTGAACCAGCCGGAGTGAGAAGATGCCCTGAAAACAGGTGTCCGTCTGCAGGTAGCGGGCATTCTTCTTCACGCCGTTTATGAGCACGGTGGCGTCCGCGATGCCAGCAAGTGTGCTTGACTCCACCTCGGGCATGGACTCGCTCTCTTGTACAAATCCACCCAATGTGGCCAAAGGGGAAATGCCTATCTTAGAGCCCAGCATTTCATACAGCACCTGCACATCGTTCGGGCGCATCATATACAGGTTTTTCGCGTCGGCGTGGAACGTGTCGTACGTGTTTTCGTACCGCATCCACAGCGTCGAGAACACCACGAATACGAAGCTTACGGAAAGGCTGATGACGAAAAAGATGCTTTGTGAACGGAACTTCTGCATGTTCCGAAAAGCTAAGGACAGATAATGTTTTATCATATTTGAACGTTTAAATAATTGAATTTGCCATTTGCGTCCACGCGGCACCGAAGTAGGCGGGGTTGTTCACCTGCCTGACAAAGCTGCGCAGGAGGCGGAGGGCTTCTGCGTAGTCGCCGTCGCGGTAATGGCTGATTTTCGACCGTTCAAACAAAACCCTTTTCCTAATTGCTGTGGCGGCATGGGAATTTTCATTTGCCCCGCGAAACAGGCTGTCGGCCTTATCATATTCCTCTTCATATAAGTAGCAGCGACCTAAAAAGAAATCGCTCCAGGCTATCTCGGCACTATCGCCAATGCTGACGGCGGACTCACGGCAGCGTCGGAAGGCGAGGATGGCTTCATCGTTCATGTTACGGTCAAGATAACACTTGCCGATATTCTGCTCGCATAGAGAATAATAGCGGTTAGCCGCGGTAGGGAATATCCTCTGGGCTTTCAAATAGGCAG
The DNA here is from genome assembly GCA_024697785.1 of Bacteroidaceae bacterium. Lineage (GTDB taxonomy): Bacteria > Bacteroidota > Bacteroidia > Bacteroidales > Bacteroidaceae > UBA1189. The sequence continues at coordinate 3,116 of JAILEU010000162.1, forward strand.
CAAAGGCGTCTTCTGTCTGGTGCATATCGGTATAGACGCAGCCCAGCGTATACCAAGCCATGGCGGCATGGTAGTCAGGGCGGCGGGGTGTGCCGTAGTAGCATGTGGCAACGAGGGCGAGGCTGTCGGAACGGAGGGTATCGAGACATTTGTAGTCAATCTGAGTCCGCAGCCAGGCGTAATCAGCAAGAGATTTACGATTTGACGATTTCTTCACTCCTTGTTTATTTTTAGAGGTGTTCAGGCGAGCGAAGCTCGGAGTCCGATTTACGATTTGCAGGCTGTCCAGCACGGCGCGGGCGGCATGGGGGTCGGTCTCCATAAGTTCCTCGGCATGCTGCAGGCTGTCGCTGATACCCGAATGGCGACACGATGTCATACAGCCTGCCAGCAGCAGGGCAAGGATGGGGATGTATCGGCGCAATCTTCTCACAGCTCGAGGTGGATTTTTGCCGCAAAGATACTATACAGCGTGCACAAATGCAAATATTTTAAATTAATATGGTTTATCGCTACGCCGCCAACGTTACGTTACCCACGACACTTTTTTCCTATTGTTTGAGTATTTTTATAAACAGCGCCCCTGTTTATATAAACACGGCCCCTGTTTATATAAACGCGGCCCGTGTTTATAAACCGCCTCCTACGTTGGCAAAATAGGAGCATTCTTCCCTCAACCCTCATCCTTCTTGCATCATACATCTTCCTTTCTTTATTATGATTATCCGCAATCATCCGACAGACGGCCTGAAAGGCCAAAAGATTATAGCCCCGGGCAACGCCCTGGGTATATTCGAACACACCTCATCCCACGCCCTGAAAGGGCAAAAGCTCTTGATAATAATGCTTTTGCCCTTTCAGGGCGAGAGTTACTATTGCCGTTTGTACCCAGGGCGTTGCCCTGGGCTGTATGCTTGTTGCCCCTTCGGGGCGCCATCGGGTGATTGCGGATAATCATATTCTTTATTGAGGGTAGTGGTATTTTTCTCTTACTATATTTATTTGTTTTTTTACTACACCACTACACCAGTTTGTCTTACCTGTACATTCATAGCGTTTTATGTGGTGTAGTAAGCTAAAATCTCTACACCACTTATACGCTTTATTTTCTGCGCATAAGCACGATTGGTGTAGTGGTGTAGTAGTTTTTTTCTGTTAGAATGGATTGGCAATCCGTTCGCTTTGATAGAGGGATTTGACTTCGCCTTCGTCCATCTGTTGCAAATCCGCCTAAACGGACAGGAGACAATGGGCAATGGATATTTCACCATTGCCCATTGTCCATTTTCCATTATCATCAGATGTTGACCTATAGTCTTCATCTGGCGCGACTCGGCAAAGTCCAAGTTTACTTGGCTTTGCGCTCGCTGCTTCAGATGTTGGGGGTGTCCCAGCGGTGGGTTTCGTTGCAGGTGAGCATGAGGGTCTGGTTGCCTGCCTGCAGACGGAATTCGCCGGCCTCGAGCACCCAATGGCCGTCGGCGCCGACAAAGGCGAGGTCGGAGGCGGGGAGGCGGAAGGTGACGGTCTTGGTCTCGCCGGGCTTCAGCTCAACCTTGTCGAAGGCACGCAGTCGGCGGTTGTCGGGGGTGCTGGTGGCGACGAGGTCGGAGGCGAAGAGCAGCACGGGCTCCTTGCCTGCCACACGGCCGGTGTTGGTGACATCGACCGTGACGGTAAGCACGTCCGAGGCGCCGAACGTGGGTTTATCGACGGTGAGCTTGTCGTAGCGGAAGGTGGTGTAGCTGAGGCCGTAGCCGAAGGCCCATTGCTGGCTGACGACGGCTTCGTAGTTATAGGCTCCCTCCATGACGTCGGTC
>JAILEU010000038.1 GCA_024697785.1 Bacteroidaceae bacterium
GCAGTGTGGACCCACCTCTATCCATTCCGAACAGAGAAGTTAAACGCACTTACGCCGATGGTACTGACCTACCAGTTGGGAGAGTAGGTAGCCGCCGCTCTTTGAGCCCCGACATCAGAAATGATGCCGGGGCTTTTTTTATATGATGTTGAGCAGCAGTGCCTTGGTGCTGACGGCTGCGATGATGATGATCCAGAGCACGAAGAGTATCAGTATCGGGTGCCACCTGGGACTCCGCAGTCCGAAGCATATCTGTACTCCGGCCCAGAGCAGGCAGATGAAGGGTATGGCTATGAGAGCTATCACGCTCCAATACACCCAGGGGATATCCAGCAGCATTCCTATCTGGTGACCCATCTCGGGCCATTCTTCCCATATCCACCGCGTCAGATGGAATTCCGCGCCGCCGAGTATGCCCACAACCAGCGATACAAGCCCGGCTGCTCCGCAGACCAGCAGCAGTGTTCCTATACAGATGGCGATCAATCTTCCCGTCTTGCTCCAGAACTCCGAGCGGGTGGCAACCTCCGTGGTGCCGGCACCGCTCAGTACATTCTGCTCCACCCTCATCACGCTGCCGTCGTCGCCCTTCATGGCCCAGCGCTCCTGCACCGTCTTGGCGGCCGGCACGCAGATTACGAGCAACAGGTAGATGATGGGCATCGCAACGACCAGTTCGCCTTCGAATGTGAAGAAGCCGAGGGCGAACAGGCAGGCAAACAGCAGGCGGACGATCACCACGTCGATTGAGAAATAGTTGGCAAGACCGCTGCATACTCCCGCTATCACTCCGTGCCTTGGGTCGCGGTACAGGCGTTTTCCTGTTTTCCTCTGCTTCGGCTCGGCGGCATTCTCCCCGGGATCGTCCATCTCTTCGGGATAGCCCATGATGTCCTTCACCCTGTCGATGTCCGCCTTTGTCACCACCTCGGCAGAACCCCGCTTCTCCTGCAGGAGTTCCGCTATCCGGTCCTCGATCCCTTCCACTATCTCACTCCCGCTCTCACGCTTGTTGTAGAACGCCTGGGTCTTGTCCAGGTATTCCTCCAGGGCTTTTTTCGCGGCGGGATCGAGCGAGAACGCATAGCCCCCTATGCTCACTTTTTCTATGACGTTCATATTATTGCCGGTTCTTGAGGGTTTCTATCGACCGGACCATGTCTGCCCAGGCGGAATCCATTTCGGCGAGGGCTTCCCTGCCTTTTTCGGTAAGATAATAATATTTGCGGGGCGGCCCCTGGGTGGATTCCACCCACCTGTAGGCGAGGAGTCCCTGGTTCTTGTCCCTGATGAGCAGGGGATAGAGAGTGCCTTCGACCACTATCATGTCCGCTTCCTTCAGCTCCGCCAGTATGTCGGAGGGGTATGCTTCCTTGCGTGCGAGGATGCTGAGGATGCAGTATTCCACCAGCCCCTTGCGCATCTGCGAACGTATGTTTTCCTTATTTTCCATAGTTGCTGAATTTTGACATGTTCTCGGCAGTTGCGGGGATGCCCCTGAGCTCGCACTTCTCCGCGGGAGTATTGGCGGCGGGGGTTACCAGCCAGAATATGATATAGATAAGGAGGCCGCTTCCGCCAAGCAGGCAGACGGCTACGAAGATGAGCCGGACAAGTACGGGATCTATGCTGAAATAGGCCGCAAGGCCGGCCGCGACACCGCCTATGGCCTTGCCGTCGATGTCGCGGTAGAGTTTGTGCGGGGCATATACGTTATCTCCGTTCGCTTCCTGGCTTCCTGAATCGGATTCGGGAGAGCCGTCTGGCATGCCCAATTGGCTTATTACCTTCTCGACTATTTCGAGGGTGACAACCTGGTCGGTGCCCAGGTTTGCGGAAAACAATTCGGCGATGCGCTGCTCGAGGTCTTCCATCACCTCGAAGCCTCCTACCCCGAGTTTACCCCTGAAATGGCCCATGTAAGTGTCCAGGCGGGCATAAGCATCTTCTTCGAGAACGAATGGAACACCGCCGATACCGACATTGAGAATCTTTTTCATCTTATAATACTTTTGGGTTTTATAATTCTTTCCGTTGCAAAGATATATAAAAAATTTAATACCTTGTTCAACAAAGTACTAAAATTTTCGAAAAATAATTTCCGGGGGAATTTGCTATCTTTGTAAAGAATGCATAAACATCGGACAAATGGTCATCAGCAAGCAACTCGGGGTTTTCCTGAATTATGTACACAACCGATTCAAGCTCACCGTGAACAGCGCTCTCGAAGAGGCCGGCTTCGACATCACCGCCGAGCAGTTCCTGCTGCTCGACACCCTTTGGACCGAGGGCCCGCTCGCCCAGCAGCGCATTGCGGATTTCATGCTCAAGGACAAGAATTCCGTGGTGAAACTCGTGGATTCGCTGGAGTCGAAACATTGGGTGAAGCGCAGGACCAATCCGGTAGACAAGCGCCAGAACATAGTCTGTACCACCCCGAAGGCCGACAAGGCGAGGGAAGGGGTGACGAACGTGGCGCTTCAGGCGGTGACTGAGATTACCCAAGGCCTGACTGAAGAGGAGATATCCACATTCATAAAGGTAATGGACCGCATGTCCCGGAACATGGAAGACAAGACCGACCTGCTGGAAGTGGCGCGCAAGTTTCCCCTGCGCAAACTGGAAGCATAAAAAAGGACGGCTCTCAAGGGGCCGTCCTTTCAGTAATCATCCTGCAAACAGGATTAGCGGATCTTCTTGTAACCGTACTGGCTGCAGTCGCCGAGCTCCTGCTCGATCTTCATGAGGCGGTTGTACTTGCAGATGCGGTCGGTCCTGGAGAGGGAACCGGTCTTGATCTGGCCGCTGTTGGTGGCTACCGCGATGTCGGCGATGGTCGTGTCCTCGGTTTCGCCGGAGCGGTGGCTGGTGACGGTGGTGTAGCCGGCACGGTGAGCCATCTCGATGGCGTCGAGCGTCTCGGAGAGCGAGCCGATCTGGTTGACCTTGATGAGGATGCTGTTGGCAGCGCCCATGCGGATGCCCTTCTCAAGGAACTTGACGTTGGTGACGAAGAGGTCGTCGCCGACAAGCTGGCAGCGGCTGCCGATGCGGTCGGTGAGCTTCACCCAGTTCTCCCAGTCGTTCTCGTCGAGACCGTCCTCGATAGAGTCGATGGGGAATTTGGTGATGAGCTGCTCGAGATAGTCGATCTGCTCGGCTGCGGTGAGCTTCTTGCCGTTGGGATCTTTCTTCTTGCCGTCCTTCAGCTGACGATAGTCGTAGTACCACTGGCCGTTCTCGCAGGTGGCGAATTCGCTGGCTGCGCAGTCCATGGCAATCTTCACATCCTTGCCTGGAACATAGCCGGCAGCGGTGATGGCGTCGCAGATGATCTGCAGGGCATCCTCGATGCCGTCGAGAGCGGGAGCAAAGCCGCCTTCGTCGCCGACAGCGGTGGAGAGGCCGCGCTTCTTGAGCAGCTTGGCGAGGTTGTGGAACACCTCAGCACCCATGCGGATGCCTTCGCGCTCGGAGGTGGCGCCGACGGGACGAATCATGAACTCCTGGAAGGCGATGGGAGCATCGGAGTGGGCACCGCCGTTGATGATGTTCATCATGGGAACGGGCAGGGTGTAGGTGTTTGTGCCGCCGATGTAGCGGTAGAGGGGAATCTGCAGGAAGTTGGCAGCCGTGTGGGCAACAGCCAGCGAGACGCCGAGGATGGCGTTGGCGCCGAGGTTGCTCTTCGTGGGAGTGCCGTCGAGCTTCAGCATGGTGCAGTCGATGAGGCGCTGATTAAGAACGTTCATGCCCACGAGGGCGGGAGCAATCTTCTCATTGACATTGGCCACGGCCTTCAGCGTACCCTTGCCCAGATAGCGGCTCTTGTCGCCGTCGCGCAGTTCGAGGGCTTCGTTCTCGCCCGTGCTGGCACCGCTGGGGACTGATGCACGACCGCAGACGCCGTTTTCCAATGTTACTTCGACTTCAACAGTCGGGTTACCTCTCGAGTCAAGAATCTCTCTTGCATGTACTTTGCAAATCTTCATTTTTTTGTGGATAAAAACTGGTTTAACAATTAATTATGAAATCTTTATAATGCTTCTACAATGCGTCGTCCATAGGCCCTGCAGTTGGCAAGTGCATCGTCGTCGGGGACCCAGAGCGTGGCGATTCCTTCGTCCAGCAGCTGGAAGCCGGCTTCGGCGAGGCGTTCGTTCATCAGCTTGACGGCATCGCCGCTCCAGCCGTAGGAGCCGAAGGCAGCGGCTTTTTTCTTTTTGAACTTCAGGCCGCGCATCATCTCCAGCAGTCCGGCGATGGCGAACGAGTAGCCGTAGTTGATGGTGGGCGAACCGACGAGGACGGCCTTTGAGCGGAACACCTCGGTGAGGATGTCGTTCTTGTCCTCGTGGCTGGCGTTGAACAGCTTGACGGTGGTGTCGGGGGCTGCCTCGCGAATGCCTTCGGCAATGGCTTCGGCCATCTTGCGGGTCGATTGCCACATGGTGTCGTAGACGAGGGTAATCTGGTTCTCCTGATAGGCGTCGGCCCAAAGGAGGTATTTCTCGATGATCTGCGAAGGGTTCTCCTTCCAGATGACGCCGTGGCTGGGGCAGATGAGGTCGATGGGCAGGTTCATGGCGAGAATCTGCTGAATCTTCTTCGTCACCATCGTGGCGTAGGGGTTGAGAATGTTGACGAAGTACTTCTCGGCCTCGTAGAGCATGGCGGCGCTGTCAACGGCGTCGTTGAAGAGCGATTCGCTGGCGAAGTGCTGCCCGAAGCCGTCGTTGGAGAAGAGGATGTTCTCGCCACTCATGTAGGTGAACATGGTGTCGGGCCAGTGGAGCATAGGGGCCTCGATGAAGGTGAGCGTCGATTCGCCGATGGGCAGCGTGTCGCCCGTCTTGACGTTGACGAAGTTCCAGTCCTGGTGGTAGTGGCCGCGGATGATGGCTTCGCCCTTCTTGGTGCAGTAGATGGGTGTGCCGGGAATCTCGCGCATCAGCTCAGGCAGCGCACCGCTGTGATCCACCTCGTTGTGGTTCATGACGATGTAGTCAATACGGCTGAGGTCGATCTCCTGTTTCAGGCGGCTCACAAACTCGTGGTCGTAGGGCTGCCAGACGGTGTCGATGAGCACGACTTTCTCGTCGCGTACTAAATAGGAATTGTAGCTTGAGCCACGGAACGTGGACAGTTCGTCGCCATGGAAATGCGTTAGCTCCCAGTCGATTTTGCCAACGTGGCAGACTTTCTTCGTAATCTGTTTTGCCATGAAAATAGTTTGAACGCACAAAGTACGGCAATTTTTTTCAGTTATGCAAGAAAATCTTGCGATGTTTGCCTGTCGTTCGTTAAATAAACGAAAAATTCACGTTTAGCTTTGCAATTGCATAAACATTCCTTATCTTTGCCAAAAATTTCAACTATAAAACCTGCTCAGTTTATGATGCGCGCTAAGACCATAGAGAAGATTATCCGGGATTTCATTGCCAAAGAACTGACTCTTAATCCCGAGAAGATCGGATTGGAAGATAACCTTGTGAACGACCTCCATGCTGACTCGATGGACATTGTCAATGTTGTGACGGCTATCGAGTCGCGCTTCAAAATTAAGTTCCCCGACGATACACAGATTCCTTACGAAGGCTATACGCTGAATTTCCTGGTTGAGGGAGTCCAGCGTGCGCTGAGGGAGAAGAGCCCTGTGCGCAAGGCTGCCCGTGCGGCCAAGACGGCTGAAAAGGTGGCCGAAGAGAAGGCCCGTCAGGTGCAGGCGCAAGTGAAGGAGAAGCGTATTGAGCTTGAGGAGAAGATTGAAGAACGCGTTGAAGAGGGCATCAAGGCCCGTCGTGCCTCACGTAAGGGGGCGGCAGCGAAAGCGGTGAAAGAAGAGGAGCCCGTGGTTGAATGGGAGAAACCCGCCCAGCCTGAGGCTGAGGAGACGCCTTCAGACAACAAGTAAGCCCGTGCTACGCCGCGCTGCTCCGTCTTCGGCGTAGGTGCGAAATCAGATTTTTCCGAGAATGCGGTCCATCACCCAGTTGGTGGGGGTGGCGCTGATGCCGGTGCAAGTGCAGATGTCCTTGCCCTGCAGGTGGCGTATGACGCTCTCGATGAGCGGCAGCTGCACGTGCGGAGGGTTGGGGATGTCGAAAACCTCGCGTCCGCGAGCGGTGTGCAAGGCAAGCGGCTCGAAGGTGAAGACGGAGAAGCATATCATGCCTTTGTCGCCGATGATCTCTATGCGGTCCTCGGCTGCTGACTCGTCGGCCACGAAGCACCACGAGCCGGAGCCTACCAGCCCGTTCTCGAAGCGGAAGCAGGCGCTGATGGTGTCCTCGGCTTTGTAGAGTCCGCCCCGGTTGCTGCAGAAGCCCTCGGCGTCGGTGATGATGCCGAACAGCTCCTGGATGATGTCAATCTGGTGTGGGGCAAGGTCGTAGAAATAGCCTCCGCCAGAGATGGATGCCTGCAGACGCCAGGGGAGCTCGGCCTTGCTGTTACGGTCCATCTCGCGTGGGGGACGGGCAAAGCGTACCTGCAGGTTGATGATGTTCCCTATCTGCGGAATCAGTTCCTTCACCTTCAGAAAATAGGGGAGGTAGCGGCGGTAGTAGGCCACGAAGCAGGGTACGCCCATCTCCTCGCTGGTGCGGTTGATGCGCAGGCAGTCCTCGTAGCTGACGGCCATGGGCTTCTCGATATAGACGGGCTTGCCCGCCTTCATAGCCATGATAGCGTAGGTGGCATGGCTGGAAGGTGGCGTGGCGATATAGACGGCGTTGACGTTCGGGTCGTCGATGATGTGCATGGGGTCGGTGTACCATTTTTTCACTCCGTTCCGCTCGGCATACGAGCGGGCTTTCTCCGCATTGCGGCTCATCACCGCCTCGATGCACGAACCCTCGACCTTGGCAAATGCCGGTCCACTCTTCTTCTCGGTGACTTCACCGCATCCAATAAATCCCCAGCGAATCATCTTGATTTTTTGCTATTTGACGTACCTTTTTCATTTTTCATTATTTTAGTCCCAGAAGTTCCACGAGAGGCCGAGCTTGAACCAGCGGGGGTTGATGGGGTAGTGGGGGACTAGGAATTCATTTGTCCCTCCGAAAAGGCCGTCGTTGACGTGGCTGTACATGACGTAGAAACGGCACTGCTTGAGGTGGAAGTTGATGTAGGCGTTGACGATGGGGTAGTCGCCTATCAGGATACTGGCCTCGGGGTCGGTGTTCTGCAGGTGATACATGCCCAGGGCGGCGCTGTAGGTCGGAGCCTTGTAGGCGGTGAAGTAGCGCACGTCGGCGCCGAGCTCGATGCGGAGCACGCGGGCATAGGCGAATTTCAGATAGAGGTTGCTGTAGATGTTCACAAGCGGCAGGGGCAGAATGTCGTCGCGACTGCTGTACTGCACGGTCGCCTCGTTGTCCCAATGCAGGACGCCGAGGGCGAAGTCCTGACACAGCGTGGCGCTCAGTACCTGGATGTTACCGCCGAACTGCCGGGCGCTGACGTCGTTGTAGAACTGGCTGCTGCCCGAGGCTGTCTGCTCGCCATAGCCGGTGAAGGCCAGGTAGGTGTAGTTCTTGATGTTCTCCACGCCAGCCGAGAGGTGGGTGTGGAGGCGGTCGAACGTCAGGCTGCCGCACAGATGGGTGCGGAACTCCTTGCCGAAGTTGTCGTTGTCCCACCAATGGTGGCTTGAGTGATAGCGGAAATAGTAAACGGATGGCTCAAGGTTCTTCATCGAGGCGTCGAAGGCGAGGTGCACGGTGTCGCCGAAGAGGCGGAAGTTCAGGTCGCCCGTGCCCTCGAGGGTGATGTCGCCGATGTCGTCTCCCAGCACGGCAAGCTCGCCGGTGACGTCGAAGTGCAGCACGTCGCCCATCGTGCGCCGCAGGTTGGCGCCCAGGGTTAGCGTCTGTTCGTTCCACCGTCCGACGGTCTCCGCGCCGTCGTCGGTGATGTCGGGCAGGGTGAACGAACGGAAGTCGTGCAGGGCGTAGGCCGAGCCGCCAAAGGGAATCCATTTGTTGATGCCTTCGATGAGGGTGAGGCCGGCTGTGTTCCTGACGGAGAAGAAGCTGGTAGCGTCGATGGAGTCGTAGGGCAGGTAGTTGTTGGCGTAGTAGCCTGTCGGGTTGCGGTAGTCGATGAAGCGGCGCCGGTGTCCCTTGACGTTAGCTGTGTGGAAGGCTTTCATCACGGGGACGAACTCTTGCCGCACAACGACGGTGTCGGGCAGGCTGTCGGTGACGGAACGGTAGTAGCCCATGTCAAAATGCTGCTCGAAGAAGGCTGTGCGCATGCGGTTCTCGTTCCAGGTGTGTTCCAGGCGGGTGGGCATGTCGGCAGGGCGGTAGGTCTGCTTGCCCGACGACATGTCCTCGGGGCGGGTGATGTAGCGGTCGTCGGTGAGTCCGCCGTTTTCTGCCCATTTCAGCTTGTCGTAGTCGAGCAGCAGGTGCATGCCGTAGCGGTCTCCGCGGTAGTAGCCGTAGAGGGCGGCGTCGAAGAGAGCTGTCGATTGGCTGCTGTACTGCCCGCGGCCATAGACATAGTCGAGGTTGAAGCCGAGGCCGATGCGGCGTCCGGCATTGACGGCAAAGTTGCCCTTGATTCGCTCCTCGCCGTTGATTTTGTTGCCCGCACGGTAGTAGCTGACGTTTGTGTAGGGCGTCTTGGTGTCGAGGAAGCGGAACTCGTCGGGCTGTGTGAGGAAGTAGTCCATCGGGTCGGCAAAGATGTAGTCGTTGCCGAAGGGGCGGTGGAAGAAGATGCGCGACTGTCGGGGCGAGCCCATGTTGCCGAGGTGGTTGTACTCGCCGTTGATGCCCTCGGTGAAGTGGACGTTCTGAAAGCGGTGGATGAGGGTGTCGGGCGTCGTGGGCACCACTTCGCCGAGTTTGTCCGAGACCGTCCAGGCCAGAACCTCCTTGGGCGTCTTGCGGTCCTGCACCGTGCTGTCGCGCCGGCTCTCGCTGCTGCCGTTGCCGATGCCCGTGGGGTCGAGCCCGTTGCCGGTGTCGGACAGACGGCGCGGGTCTTGCGCCTGCGCGGTGAGGAAGAAGGGTAGCTGAAACAGGAAGAACAGAAGCAGGAGCCTCTTCCTCAGGAGAGGTTTCTTTCTCATTTTACGAAGAATCGGATGATGTAGTCAGCCGTCTTGATGGCAATGGAAACTGCCGAGATAACCAGGAATGGTGTGCGGTTGTGCGGCATGGCGAAATAGACCACAAAGGCAGCGATGAAGCCCAGCAGGAACAGCGTGTTCAGCAGGGCGCGGATTTGTTGCTTCTTGTTTGCTTCCATTGCGTCAGATTCTGTTGTCCAGTTGGCTTACCAACTCCTTGAAGAGGTCGATGGTCTTGATGCGGAATTTGCTTGTGGCACGCAGAAGCTTGGTTTTCGATGCGTTGAAGCTCTGTTCGTCTGTAATCCATTCTTCGGCTGTGAAGCGCTGTCCCCCGTCGCGCTCTTCCTCATACCAGTACTTGATGCGCGTCATCCTCAGCGTGATGCCCTTTTCGGCGGGAGCAATCTCCAGCAGGTAATTGATGCGTGAGCGGTCGAGCTCGAACCATCTTTTCTTAAAGACGATATATTCCTCGGCCTGCAGCACCATGTGGTAGTTCGTGTCGTCCTGCTCGATGGTTTTGCAGCTGATGACGGTAGGCTGGACGAAGCGCTCTGCCGCCCATTTCTGGGCAATGGCATAGGCCCACTTGACCTCCATCCCCTCGGGGATGCTGATGGTTTGTTCGAAGGTAACGCGGTTGTTGACAACGGGTACGGCGCCGAGTCCATATCGGGCGTCAACCTGTGCAAAGCTGCCGACACAGGTCAGCAGAGCCAGCACGATAAGGGTGAGTTTCTTCTTCATAGTCATCCAATTTTTGTAACAGATTGCAAAGATAGTGCAAGGCGAGAGATAATGCAAATTTATTTGCAATTATCCGAGCCGCAGCCTATATAAAAGTGGTCAATTTTCGCTGTTCACTTCTCCTCTGGCGGGAGGAAGAGCTGGATGTCGCTCAGCAGGGGGCAGGCGACGGGGCTGTGGACGGTGACGCGTAGGGCGCGGGCCTCGATATCCTCGGGGAGGCGCAGCAGCCGCTGCGGGCCGACGGTTGTGCCGGCGGCGATGGGCTGCCACTCGCCGGCTGTGGTAAGGGCTTCGACATGGAAGGTGTCGATGCGCTGGCCGAGCTTGATGGGTTCACGCAGCCGCAGACGGTAGAGGGGGGCAGGGTGGCGCAGCTTCATGGTGAGCGTCGCCTCGCGCACGTCGTCGCGGGTGGCCCAGTAGGTGCCGGGCTCGCCGTCGCATGCCAGGCGTGCGTCAAAGCCGCGACGTTGGTCGGTGGCACGGCACGACTTCACCTCGGCAGCGGGCAGCGGGCGGCTGAACTCGCGTGCCAGTGCCTGGCCGAACGCCACAAGGCGGGCTGAGTCGGTGGGGTGGATGAGGCCCTCCTTGGTGGAAGGGACGTTGAGGATGAGGTTTGAGCCGCGGCCCACAGAGGTGTAGTAGATGTCCATGAGCTGTTCGACGGTCTTGACGCGGTTGTCCTCGCGTTGGTGGTAGAACCATCCCGGGCGGATGGAGACATCGACCTCGGCCGGTACCCAGTGCGTGCCGCCCATCTGGCCGTGGCGCAGGGCGTTGCCGTCGGCATGTCCTGGGGCGAAGTCCCCCCGGTTGAGCGTGGCCCAGTTGGTCTCGCCCACGTTGCCGCTCTCGTTGCCGCACCAGCGGGTGTCGGGTCCGCCGTCGCTGAAGATGCAAGCGCTGGGCTGCAGCTGGCGGATGAGGGTGTCGGTGGTAGCCCAGTCATAGTAGGTGCGGTTGTCGATGGTGCGCCGCTCGCGCAGGCCTCCGTAGTAGCCGTCACCTCCGTTGGCGCCGTCCTGCCACACCTCGAAGATGGGTCCGTAGTGGGTGAGCAGCTCCTGCAACTGTCCGCGGAAGTAGGTGATGTAGTCTGGTGTGCCGTAGCGCAGGTCGTGGCGGTCCCAGGGTGAGAGATATACGCCGAACTTCAGTCCGGCACGTGCAGCCTCGCGGGCCACGTCGCCCACCACGTCGCCCTTGCCGTCGCGCCAGCTGCTGTGGGCGACGCTGTAGTCGGTGAGCTGCGAGGGCCAGAGGCAGAAGCCGTCGTGGTGCTTAGCCGTGAGGACGACGCCCTTCATGCCGGCTGCCTTCAGCACCTCCATCCACTGGCGGGGATTGTAGCGGGTCGGGTTAAACTCATCGGGCTCGGCATCGCCGTAGCCCCACTCCACGTCGCGGAACGTGGTGGTGGTGAAATGAATGAAGGCATACATCTGCATGTCGTGCCAGGCAAGCTGGCGCGCCGTGGGGAGAGCACCATAGGGGGCAGGGGCATCGGCTTTCTGACTGCCAGGGGTACCTGTGCAGCCGATGGCCATTAACGCCGCGACAAGCGCCGGGGCGAGAAGCGAGAGGGGAGAGGAATGACTGTTTTTTCTCATGGGTTTCATGTTTTATGCTGCCGCAAATGTAAGGCGAAAATGTCGGAAAAGCAAATTTATATGGACTTTTCCTTTTTTTATCGTTCGGTTCGTCGTATTTTTGCAAAAAAAATCAGGACTATGAAACGGATTTCTTCTCTTCTTGCTCTCTTTTTTGCATTCGCGTATGCGGCTTTCGCCAGCCCTGCAGTTAGTGGCGCTCAGGCGGACGAATGGATGCCGTTCGGCGACGGACGCATCGCGGTGACTCCCGTGGCGCAGAATGCCGTGCGCATCCGCTATGCCGTGGGTGAGGTGAGCGACACGCTGCCCTCGTGGCTCTATCCCGCGCCCCTTGAGCGTGTCGCCTCGGCTGCCGTCACCTGCGACGTCGATGCTGCCCGGCAGGTGGTGACGGTACGCGACGCAGCGGGCAAGGCCGTCTTCACGGCTGTCCGCCACCGGTTTGCCGACGGCGATGCCACGCTGGCCATAGCCTCGCCCGAGGACGAATGTCTTTTCGGGCTGGGACAGTTTCAGGACGGCTATACCAATGTGCGCGGTCTGACGCGACGGCTGACGCAGGTGAACACGCAGATTTCCATCCCCATGCTGCTGTCGAGCAAGGGCTATGGCGTGCTGTGGAACAACTATGGGCTGGTTGACTTCAACCCTGCCACACATCGCGTCCCTTTGGCTAAGAGCGGCGGGGCAGGGCAGCGCGAGGTGGTGCATGCGACCTCGACGGCGGGCGACAGGCGCGAGGTGCGCCAGCGCCACATCTTCGAGGGTGTCATCGAGATTGCCGAGCCGGGCGACTATGCGCTGATGCTCGACGTCGGGCAGAAGATGGCCCGCCGGCATAACCTCAGCGTCGATGGTCAGACGGTCATCGACATGCAGAACGTCTGGCTGCCGCCCACTGCATCGGTTATCGTCACGCTGACGGCAGGGCGTCACACGCTGTCGGCCGAGCTCTCTGACGGCGACCGCCCGACGGTGGACTTCCGGAGGGTGACGGACGAGACGGTGCTCCACTCGCCTGTCGCAGGTGCGGTGGACTACACGGTGTTCGTCGGCACGCCCGACGAAATCATCGCCACCTATCGCAGCCTCACGGGTCGCGCGCCCCTGATGCCCGTCTGGGCGCTGGGCTACATCCATTGCCGCGAGCGGTTCCACTCGTCCGACGAGATTCTGCAGACCGCCACCCGCTTCCGCCGTGAGCAGCTGCCCACCGACGTCATCGTGCAGGACTGGCAGTACTGGGGCAAATATGGCTGGAACGCCATGCAGTTCGACGAAGGCTTCTATCCTGACCCGCGCGCGCTGACCGACAGCCTCCACCGGATGGGCATGCGTCTGATGCTGAGCGTGTGGTCAAAGATTGACAAGAACAGCGAGGTGGGGCGTGCGATGGCACGCAGCGGATACTACATCCCCGGCACCGACTGGATAGACTTCTTCAATCCCGATGCTGCCGCTGCCTACTGGCAGAACTTCAGCCGAAGGCTTGTGCCGCTGGGCATCGATGCTTGGTGGCAGGATGCAACGGAGCCTGAGAACGACGACCTGTCGGGACGCCGCGTGGCTGCCGGACGGTGGGACGGCGGGCTGGTGCGCAACGTCTATCCCCTGCTCGTGAACCAGACAGTCTATGAGGGGCTGCGCCGCGACAACCCGGCTGCACGCCCCATGATTCTCACACGCTGCGGCTTCCCCGGCATCCAGCGCTACGGCGCAGCCATGTGGAGCGGCGACGTGGGCAACGACTGGGAAACGCTGCGCCGCCAGCTGGCAGCCGGTCTGGGGATGCAGGCCGCAGGCATACCGTGGTGGACATACGACGCCGGGGGGTTCTTCCGTCCCGGCAATCAGTACACCGATGCCGGCTACATCGAGCGTCTGCTCCGCTGGGTCGAGGCCAGCGTCTATCTACCCCTCATGCGCGTGCATGGCTACATGAGCAACACCGAGCCGTGGAACTACGGTCCCGAGGCGCAGGAGGTCATCGCCGGCTGTCTGCGTGAGCGCTATCGCCTTTTACCTTATATATATAGCAACGCTGCCGCCGTCACGTTCGAGGGTTCGACGCTGATGCGCCCGCTGGTGTTCGACTTCGCCGGCGATGCCAAAGCGCTCAGCCAGCAGCACGAATGGATGTTCGGGCGTGCGCTGCTCGTCTGCCCCATCACCGAGCCCGCCGTCACCGAGTGGACGTGCTATCTGCCAGAAACCGCAGGCGGATGGTACGACTATCGTTCGGCGCGGCATTACGAGGGCGGACAGACGGTGACCGTCGCTGCTGACGCCGCCCATATCCCTGTCTTTGCCAAGGCTGGCAGCATCCTGCCCGTCGGTCCCGACCGTCAGTATTCGGCCGAGTCGTCTGACGGCACGCTCGAAATCCGCGTCTATCCCGGTGCCGATGCCGACTTCACGCTCTACGAGGACGACGGCGTCAGCAACGACTACGAGCAGGGCCGCTGCGCGCGCATCACCTTCCACTGGGACGATGCCCGACGGCGCCTCCACGTCAGCCGTTGCGAAGGTCAGTACGACGGCATACCCAGGCGCCGCGTGTTCCGTGTCGTCATGCCCGACGGCAGCACGAAAACCGTACGCTATAAGGGACGCACCCTGAAGGTGAGGATGAAATAAGGCATACCCTTTACCTATGGAGGAAAATCATAGTTAAAATTCAAAAAAAATTTGCATTTTCGTTTCTTTTGCCCTACCTTTGCAGCGTCCAAATAAGGAAAGATGCCGGAGTGGACGAACGGACCGCACTCGAAATGCGGCGTACGGGTAACCGTACCGGGGGTTCGAATCCCTCTCTTTCCGCTCATCACAATCAAAAGAAGCCATTACCCCGATGAGGGGTGCTTCCGAACCCTTCCCTTCAAAACTACATACTTTAGGATAGTGTAAAAACTATTACACATTAATTACACCTTTTCTGGAAAGTTCCCACTTTGTGTGTTTTTTTTCCCAAAGTCAGTAATCTAATATCACTTTTAACAATGATTAACAAATTACCGCAAATAACCCTTATATAAAATAGGAGACATACAGCCCTACAGCAGATGGAACAACTACCACAGGTTCCTCAATTCATTCATCAAGGATGCCATAGACGAAGGGCTTATCAGAAGGAATCCCTATAACTGGATAAACCTTGCAAGGAGCAATCAGGAACCTATGATAGAGAGATACCTTACACCTGATGAGTTTCATAGACTAAGGGAGGCTGTAATGCCCACAAAGAGCATTGAAAGAGTAAGGGATGTCTTTGTGTTCCAGACATACACCTGCTTAAGCTATACAGACCTCAGGTACTTTGACTTTAAGAAAGTAAGCATGGTAAGGGACATGATGGTCTATACAGGCAAGAGAAACAAGACAGGAAGTCCCTTTACTATACCACTTCTTCAGCCAGCACTTGATATCCTTGACAAGTACAACAAGAAGCTTCCTGTCATAAGCAATGTGAAGTACAATGACTATCTGAAGGTAGTTGCACAGACAGCAGGGATAGACAAGCCCGTGAGTACACACTGGGCAAGGCATACAGGTGCTACCTTGCTGCTTAATGAGGGAGTACCCATGCAGATAGTAAGCAGGATATGCGGGCATTCATCAACCAAGATGACAGAGAAAGTCTATGCTAAGCTGCTTGATGAGACTGTTGTAGATGCAATCAAAAACAAAGAATTAAATCTGAAATAATAGAAATCGGCGGTAAACCAGGGTATTTATCGCCGATTATTATATTTCATTCTTGGAAAATCAATTTAAGGCAGCTGTGGAGGAGAATAAAAGATATGGAGCTTGATTAGTTACTGGGTGGCTACAGACGTCTTCGACTGCTCTCAGAATGTGTATCCTCAATCCTATCATAGAAAGCCCCATTAAAGCCTCCACCTTCACTATACTTCTTAGCTAGCTGTACAAGAGGGCCTCCAAGTGATTTTTCTGGGGTAAAGTTATTATACATAGAATCTATATCAGGAGTTTTTCCTTCTGGATAGAATCTGGTGTAATATTCGAAAGGTCTGCCTATTTGTATAATTGGTTTATCATTACCAGAACCAAACGGATCAAGATCAAACTTATCATATATAGACATAAATGACTTGTCGGCAGGAACACTGAGAGTATAAGTTCCAAGAGACGGTTCAGACTTAATATTTTCCTTCTTATCTATTTAGGCCTTAATAAATAGACTATATCATCTTAATAACTATCACCTAAAAAGAATACTGGGGCTCCCGCAGCCTTCGGCTGCTTAAACAGATACCAACCTTAATATCTAGTCTTAAAAGATTGAGATATAATTATTTATATCTGAGTACCCAAATAAGTAAGTTTTAACCTACTTATTTTCCAGATATTCTAAAACTATTTTATCCCACTGTTCATACAAATCCTCTTCTTCTAAACAATTTATTCTATTTTTTATTTTTTTGTATAAAGATTCTCTAACAATCAAATAATTACCTGCCCCCATATAAAAACCTTTCCAATTAGAGCATCCTTTGCAATCAAATATGTTAAAACTACACTTATCTAAAAACGGAAAAATTGTATATACAGCATCCAATGAAATACTCCCGTCTAAATAATTAGCATGATATATTTTTGAACTAAAAGATATTAAATACAATCCTCCAGCCTCGCCCATTGCTCCAGAGGAAGCAAAAGACAAGGCTGCAACATTTAAATCTAAATAATCTAAATAGTTATTATCATTTATTTCAATAATATTCCTTATCTCTTCCATATTTTAAGGCTACCAAAATACTATTTGTTTTCTATACGATTTCCTAAAGTATAAGTCCCAGCAGCTATAGGAATAGTTAATCCATACCTGATATCTTTAAGATTAAAATTATCTCTTTGTGATAGAGGGATTAAATGCCCGTGATTATCTCGTGTAATAACATCCGAAAGTTTTATTTGATTTGGCTCAAGAACGACAATCTCAGGCCTTTTTCCTGTTCTATTATTTAACACATTGCCAAGTTCAGCGGCATCAAAACCACTATCTTCTAATATTTTTCTTTCTGGAGCATTCATGTGATAGAAGGCGTCCACACCAACATTGCTGGGGTAATCTTTTGGAAAATTTGCTACTTTTTCAGCATTAAGATAGACATCATAAATTCTTCCACCAGACGTATCAATGTCTTGCATTAAATCTTTGGCCTTGTATCTTTCTGCATAACTTCTTTTAGGAGTAAAATAATAACCTTCTGTCCCAGTCCCTCTTCCTCCAGTTCTAGGAGGAACATGTCTGAATTCAACAATATCTGTATTAGGACTACCATGATAAAAATGTTTAGGCATTCCTACATCATCCAATAATATTGTATTTCCCCTTGCTTGAAAATGTAAATCTCTTAATCGTTGAGCTTCTGCAATATCACCAGAATTAATAGCATCAAAATAAGCCATATCCCATCCAGCATCAGAAATAGTGTGCATATTCTCTCTAGTTATCTTAGGAATACCCTCTGCCCATTCTTTAACAGGAGCCTCCATAGAAGCTTGCTTTAAGATTTTATTCCCTTGGGCTGCGCCGTCAGATGCTTGGGCTAAATTTTTATTCCTTTGGGCTGCTGAACCAGCTTTAGAAAAACCTGATAGAAGAGTTTCCATAGGATAGAAATCCATAGGAGCTGAAACTAAAGTAGATAGCAAAGGACCAACAACATTATACCCTTGCTGCTGAGCATCATACATATACTGCCTTCCTTGTCTTGCAGCCGCATTCCTAAGTCCCTGTGGAGTCCATGAAGTACTTACTTCAACCTCTGGAAGCTGCACAGTACCATAGGTATCATATTCTCTTGAGTAGAAAGGATTTCTCTCACCTGTGTTAGGGTCAGTCTGATTCCATTTTACTATTTCACCAACAGCTTCATCAAATCCTCCGCCATCAGCAAACTCATTGTATGCCTGTCTTATATCATTAAGGTTAGTTATTCCATTCCTGACAGCTACTTTCATCATCTCTGATTTCTCTGTCATTGAGAGGTCATTCCACTGCTTCCTTTTGGTTTCTATCTGGCCACCTTCAGCCTTATAGGGAAGATTGGCCCATGTTCCCCAAAAGTTCTGTTCTATGGGGTTAATGCTGTCATTTACAGAAAACAAAGGAGCAGAGGCTTTTTTCTCTCTTTTAGAGACATTATTTTCTTCTTTTAAAAGTCTATCATATACTTGCTGTGCTACTTTCAGCCTGTTTCTATAAGATTCTTCCTTTCCTTTAGGACGTACATAGCCAAAACTAAATGCCCTATATATATCTTCCAAAGGAAGGTCTTGATTATTAAAATTGTTATAAGCATCTCTAAAAGAATTATATCCACTACCAGCTCCTCCGTGTGTCCAACTTTTATGATCTATAGTATCATTTATTGACCTACGAAATTCTCTCAACTGATTAGCCAACTCTATGTCTGGATCATTGGATGATATTCTGTATCTGTCATTCCCCCACTGCAAAAGCCCCTGATAAGTATCATTGGCACTTTTAGCAAGAGGGTTTCCTCCTGATTCTTCAATTATTGTACCTAATACTGAAGCTCTTTGTTTAATAGGTAAATACTGAAGAGAATCATTTAATTCCAATAGTCTCTTTTCATTATAAGGTCTATTGTTTGTAGTCTTTATTCCTTTGAAATTTACAGGCATATTTTATTCCTCCTTTCTTCTAGGGTAATTTGTGTAATCAGTATACAAATAGCAGATAGTATCTCCATATTCATTTATTATATATCCAATTCCTACTGATCCATATCTGTCTTCTCCACACCATATTGAATCATAGTATTCATAATTATACTTTCTATCTACTCTTTTGTAGTATCCGTAATGTCTATATTCATCGCTTGCACTATCATAGTTGATAATAGTTTCCTCGAAACTCTTAGTAACAACGCCATTTACATGTGTGTTACAACAGATGCACAAAAGAACTGTACAAAATAACAAACTATATATCTTCTTCATAGTCATATTTTTTGCAAAAGTAAGCATTAACCAATTATTTTCCAAATTATTTATGTGGAATAAACCAGGAATAGTCAGCAAGCCACCCGTTTCTCCTTGCCTTATGGTAAGCAGATGTACTTCCTTTCTGAAAATCAAGAAGCTTAGTGTACTGTCTTGCAATGTTATACACCTCTTCGTAGGTATATGGCTTATGCAGCTTACGAGTAAACCAGTCAAATGAATCCATCCACTTGTTCCTTATAGCTGCCTTGTAAGCACTCTCATTCCTGTCATGCATCTCCATAGGAGTCTCGCATTCCTTGGCTATGTTATAGCAGTCAGTATATGTGTATTGCTTCTGTTTCATCTTACTTTATAATCTCTATGTACCTGCTGACCCCATTCTTCGTATAGGGATTCTTCTCTACAACATCTACATTCAGCACGGTGTGCTTCTTCTGAAACCATCTGATAAAGAATACTTTGCTTGGAGGGTCGACTGTCTCCCTTTTGGTAGAGACTACTATGTGCTTCTCGCTTATGAAGTCTGGCTGGACTGCTATGGTGGAAGGATACCTAAAACCTAGCTCAAGGCTGTACCAGTTATCCTTGATGAGAGTGTCCAGCCTGAAATCAGGCTCCTTGAATATAGTATCCTTCAGAACTATGGCGTCCTTCCTTGAGAACTCAGACACTACCTGCTGAAGACTCTTGAGATTCTAGTCCTTTATCCTGGGCTGTCTCCTTGTATCATCGAGTGCCTTAATTATAGAGTCATTGAAGTATTCAAGCTGATTAACCGTCAGCTGTAAAGCTGAGTTCCTTTCACTAGGTACAAAGGACTGTATCACCTCGGCCGTCACCAACTTTCTTAGTGGTGTGTCATGGCATGATTGCTCAAAATTCAATGTAGAGTGCGTCACTAACTGGACACATCTATTTGCGGAACGGGATGTGACCTACGAGCCATCTATCATAAATAACTTTGTCTCTTTCGTTGATTATATGTCATGTAGTGCAGAAACCTACACTTCTCTTGGTGGCTCCAATGGCTGTGCAGACCAACTCACGAATCGGGATGGTACGAAGAAACTTGGTTTGGAGGCACCAACCAAGAAGAAAGGGCAATCTTATTGAAACGATTAATGTTATTCAGTTGGAGCGATTTGCAGCAAATTTTGCCTGCAAGTCGCTCTCAACTGTTAAAATGTAGCTAAAAGGCGAAGAATCTTTTGGCAAATTGGCCGTATTTTAAGAATTATGATTATCTTTGTGGTCAAAAAAAGACAATTCTAAATAAGAATAGTTGTCAGTAATACATATATGAGCATAAAGGAGCAATTTGAAAAGACAGAAAAGTTGTATCATTTCACATCGTTTGATACAGCCCTGAAGATTATCGGGTCTAATCGTCTGCGATTTGGAAGATTGAACAACATGAATGATATTCATGAAAATGATAAGATAGTGTTTGTTGATGCCAATAACCATCCAATTGACAAGTTTCCGTCAGATGCGCTTGATACATTGTATGACGGAATATACAAATATCGACAAATTAGTCTAACAGCCGATGGCAAGGAAGGCGACAAAGATGGGTTTGATTTGCATCAAATGTGGGGCTTGTATGCAGATAAAGGAGAAGGCGTATGCCTCGTATTTGACAAGAAAGAACTGGAAAAGGGATTTGATCCTGCCGTTTTACATGATAGGGTGTCGTATGACAAGGCTGTAGAATCATATTATGTGTCTATTTCAAACAACCCAAGTGAAATTGCCCGAGAAGTAAAGGAACATGCTAGTAGTATATTCTTTCATAAGCGTAAAGAGTGGGAGCATGAACAAGAATATAGATTGCTAAAAAAATGTCCCATCTCAATGAGAGAAGAGTGTCTGTTTTTAGGTCATGCATTGAAATTTGTTATCCTATCGTCCAAACTTCGTAATATTGATGAATTTCTTTATTTCAAGAAGATAAAAGAAATCAAAGAAAAGGTTAAAAAAGTAGAAATTGCCAGAAATGTTGGGAATACAGGAAAAATACCAGTCCTCATATATGGGAATGGTCTTTTTGGCTATGCTCTATGTACAGAAGATGGCGAAGAAGAATTATGGAACTCAAAAGACGGGTATGATATTTTAGTGATTGGCGAGAATTGCGAACTTTACATATAGATGTTAAGATATTGAACGATTATCAATTTAGAAGAATTGCCCAGAAACTGTCTTATATTTCTTCTTATTATTAAATAATTTGATGAGAGTGACAGGTTTCATTCATCATTCTAAAACATTAGAAACAGCGAAATTATAAATTACAGAATTTTACATTGGTTAAATATGAATACTTTTATTTTGGATCTTTCTGACTCTAAAACTTCTAAGTTAGTATATCATACTACACTTTTGAATGAGATCTCGATTTTGTGTGATATTCCAATCGATACAGATTGTATAAAGGTAATAGGCACAATTGACTTCCAAAGTGTCGTGTTTGACAGGAAATTCTATAGTGCAATTAAAGGGAACATTGACATTCTTGATCTGAGTAAACTTAAATCATCAGGTTCTTATAATTACTTGCATTTAGGCCTTAACGACTGCTTGGGAAGGAAAAAAATAAAGGAAATTATTCTTCCTGATAAATTAAATAATATGCCCATGATACGCAATCTTTCAGAATTGAGAAAAATAGTCGCGCTTGGGCTCACTACGTTTAACAATGAAATTCAAACGGACTGTATGTGTAGCCCAAACTTAAGTGACTGTCCAAAACTAGAAGAAATTGTTTTCGGGTCCAATATTAAAAATATAACAATAAGAAATTGTTCCATAAAGAGAATAAATATTCCGGAAAGCAATGGTCTGCTGCAATTGGAGCCCTATGGATTGGCTTATAACAAAGAACTTGAAGAAGTACACATCCCTCAAGATGTGAGAGGACTGCCTATTAGATTATTTGAAGGATGTATAAAATTGAGAACCATAACGGGTGGTACTGGTCTTGAAGAAATTGGATTCGGGGCATTTGGTGGATGCATTAATATTATCAGCATTCCGTTTAGAATAGAATTGTTAAAGGAAAACCAATTCATATCTCATGATAACTGGATGCAGTATGAACCTGAAGACCATCATACAAGTCGATGGAGTCATGGAGATTGTTCTCATTGTCCTAAAGGTAAATGGTCTGAAAAACGTCATGAATGGAATGCAGGATGTAATTGGAAAAAATACTATTGCCGTGACGACGAACAGCGTAAGTGGAAACCATATAAAAGAGGTGTAGTTATAGAAAATGGCTATATTTGGTGTTTTGATGATTTTAAATATTATAAGACAGATATTGAGGTTGACTGGTGGCATAAGCCTAAAAGCGTGCATAAATATGTTGAGTTCATATCTCCTGATATAACATTTATCTCTGAAGGAAATTATGTGAGTGTCAATTACAATCCACAGGAAAGGAAGGCATCTGAGCTTTCATTTCCCAATAACAAATTGGCAAAAGTGATTAATTCTTTTTTTGAAGATATATCTTATGAACAAATTGTGAGTGAAATAACAAGAAAGGTAGACGAACTTGATATAGATTCTATAATAGATTCATTTTCTACGACATTTTCTCACAATAATTATTATAATACGAGGAACAAAGCTATAGAGGGCGAAAGGTACAATCTTGATAGAAGCGCCAAGTATACAGATGAATACCTCATAAAACTATTACCTCCTATACTTGAACACCATGATGATAGAACTGCATGTATTGTGCACGATTCAGATTACGTTAATCCTTATAAAAAGAAATTTGATTTTGAACTATGCTTTAGCACTTTTGATAAAAAGAAGGAAGAAAACGAGTACTTTATAGATGATATAATTACTTCTTTTCCAAGAACTGGCGACTTTCTAAGAGACGCTTGTGATTTAAGAAAAGAGGACGATGATATACGCAAAAGAGCTCGAGAAAAATATAACAGAAAAGATCATATTGATTATTTGGTCAATTGCAAAATCTCAGAAATTACAAATAAAAAGTTGGAGATAGAATCTAGGCTTCACATAAGGCAGGCAGAAAAAGAATTTTATCGGCATAATAAAAAAATTCATGAACATCAGCAATACCGGGTAATATGAATGCATTTGGGTAAAGACTATTATTGTGTAAAAGGTGTAAAAGGGAAAAAAGTAATCAGTCCTTGAAAATAATAGCTATCTCCGATATCGTTTTCCTTTACTGACTCCGTGAGCGATACCATAGAAAGTATTCATAAAAGGGGCTCTATGTAATAGCATTGATATTATTGATAGTTTGATTTTATATGCGGATATACAAAACTTTATAGGATTATGGCACTATCAATAAACATGGAAGATTTTCTGAACAAACAGAAGATTGAATCCAACAGGATTGAGTTAAAAAAGATACATTAATTATATGATAGGAAATATTGACATACTGATAAAAGAGCTCTGCAAACTTCCAAAGGAAGTGGGATGGGTTGAGTTTAAGCATAACAATTGCGAGCCGAATCTGATTGGCGAGGACATTAGTGCTCTTGCCAATAGTGCTACATTGAATGACCGCGACTATGCCTATATGATATGGGGTGTGGATGACACTACCCACGAGATAATTGGTACAAAGGTGCGGTTGCAGATGGAGAAGAAAGGCGAGCAAGAGTTAGAGAATTGGCTTCGCTATATGCTCTCCAAGAATGCGGATTTTGAATACTATGATGCTGAGATAGAGGGCAAGCATGTAGAGCTGATTCGAATTCATAAGGCGCTCAATGAGCCAGTAAGCTTCCAGAAAGTTGACTACATACGGAGTGGTAGCTACACAAAGAAGCTGCATGAGTTTCCTGTATTCCGTGCCCAGTTGTGGGATAAGCTACGTCATGCCCAGTTTGAAGACGTTTGTGTTAAGACGGACCAAAGATATGAAGACATCATCAGACTACTTCAGGTGGATGCGTACTTTACGTTGCTGAAGATACCCCAGCCAGCAGAAAAGGAAGCTGTTGTACATTATCTGAACGAGGATGGCATCATCCAGAAGCAGGACAATGGTCTATATTCGATAACGAACTTGGGGGCATTGCTGTTTGCAAAGGATCTAAATGAGTTTGCCCGTTTAGGCCGTAAGGCTATGCGTGTGGTGCAGTATAAGGGTATCAACCGACTGTTGATTCAAAAAGAGGAACCTTTTAATCAGGGATATGCTATTTGCTTTGAAAGTATCGTGCGTTATGTGAATGCAGTACTGCCAAGTAATGAGGATGTGAATGCTGTCCAACTGTCAACAACAAGCAAGTTCCCTCTGCCTTCTGTAAGAGAAGCCATTGCGAATAGCCTCATTCATCAGGACCTATTTATTACTGGGGCAGCTCCTGTAGTAGAGATATTTGACAATCGTATCGAAGTGACGAATCCCGGCACTCCATTGGTTGATATACTTCGCATTATCGACAATCCTCCAAAATCAAGAAATGAGAAACTGGCATCACTCATGCGTCGATTAAAGATGTGTGAAGAACTTGGCCGTGGCTGGGACAGAATGGTACTGGCTTGTGAAGCTCAATTCCTCCCAGCTCCTCGCATCGAGGTCTTCCAAGACAGCACAAAGGTTACTCTGTTCTCTGAAATGGAGTTTAGCAATATTCCGATGGAGGACAAACTGTGGTCATGCTATCTTCATGCCTGCCTAATGTATATACAGGGTGATGCCTTGACAAACAAGTCGCTGAGAGATAGGTTCAATGTGGGTGAAACATACGCTGGAAGTATATCAAGATTGATAAAGGAGGCAGTTTCTCAGGGAAGGATTAAAGCGCTTGATCCTGATACGGCGAAACGATATATGAGGTATATACCTATATGGGCTTAGTTTAATTTGCCGGTAATTTGCTGGCAACTTGCTGTGACGTGCAAAAAACGGAACCGCATTTCGCTAATGCGCTGATAATCACTGATAATTGCAAACAAGTTTAATTTGCCGGTAATTTGCTGGTAATTTGCTAAATGGAAAAGCCGCGCGCGTTTGACCCCCGTGGGCAAGCGGCTTTGACCCCATTGGGCATAATTTGATTGACCCTTTGTGGCAAAATAAAAATGAACCCCTGAAGCGATTGCTTTTCGGGGGCTTTTTTGTAGTTTTGTGATACCGTTCTGACCTGTGGATTAACTCAAAATTACAGAATTCAATGACAAAGTTAAGAATATTATGGAGATGATACGCTATGGGCATGGCAATAAAAAGCATTTAGAGTACATTTCATGTCTCGCGTAACACGGTGCGCAAGTATGTGCGCAGGTATCTTTGTCCTTATTATATGTACACACTCAACCCCAAATTCCCACTTTGCACTTTTTTCCTAACCTTCCCAATAATTCTTGAATTTTAACGATGATTCTTATTTTTATAGGAATTTTGCAAAAAAGTGCCAACACCTACCTAAAGCTTCATAACCAACTAAGGTATTGAGCGTTATCCCAGGTAGGTGTTTGTCAAACACCTACCTAACACCTACCCAACACCTACCTAACACCTACCTACAAAGAGCAAACAAGGTGATTCAAGTATGGGAAATTCATAAAAGTGGCTTGAGGGTAGCCCTACGAGTAATTATCTTGGAGCTATGAGAGCATAAGGGCAGACGCGAATGCCAAAGTCTCTACATTATGCCTGCCCACAAAATAATAAAACGAAGGCAGATTGTGTCACGCGGAGGGGCAAAAATGGGCTAATGATACGTGAAAAAGGCAACGGATAAGGCAGAAGTCATGCAGAGGTCAGGTAGGTGTTAGGTAGGTGTTAGGTAGGTGTTAGGTAGGTGTTTAGCAAACACCTACCTAATCTAACACTCTACAAAACAATTCGTTGTGCGGTTTTAGGTAGGTGTTGGCCATTTTTCGAAAAAACCTTATTTCAGAATGGGTTGAGATTTTTTTGACGGGCGTCAGGAAGGGAAGAGGTTTCTACGTTTACGCCGTCGCGGCAACGTTAAGGGTTGTCGCGGCAACGTTAAGGGTTGTCGTCGTAGCGTAATGCGTTATCGTGATAGCGTTAAGGGTTATCCGCCCGATGTCAAACGTTACTTGTGCTGGCAGAATAGAGTTTGAAAATTGAAGATTAATCCCTTTCGGGGCTTTTAGATAGGCTGCGGCTCGGATAATTGCAAATAAATTTGCATTATCTCTCGCCTTGCACTATCTTTGCAGCTAATTTGTATCATTTAAGGTATAATTACCAGCAATTGACAGCCAGATGAAAGTAGCGGTTTTGCAGATGAACATGGCGGCGAGGGATGTGCACGAGAACATACGCCGTGCCGATGCGCTCATTGATGCACATCCCGGGGCTGAGCTTTATGTGCTGCCTGAGATGTTCAGCACGGGGTTTGACATGGAGCCGGACCAGTGTGCCGAGCCCGTCGGAGGACCGTCGCTGCAGTGGATGACGAACAAGGCCCGCGAGACGGGCGCGGCAATCTGCGGCAGCGTGGCGACAGCCGTCGAGCTGTTCACCTTCACCAACCGCATGTACTTCGTCACGCCCGAAGGTGACGTCACCATCTACGACAAGCGCCATCTCTTCTCCTACTCGGGCGAGGACCAGCACTATGCAGCTGGTGACGAGCGCGTGGTGGCAACGTACAAGGGGGTGCGGTTCCTGCTGGAGGTCTGCTACGACCTTCGCTTCCCCGTCTGGAGCCGTTGCTGCGACGACTACGACGTCATCATCTATGTGGCCAACTGGCCCACCAAGCGCCGCAACGCCTGGGATGCGCTGCTGCGTGCCCGCGCCATTGAAAACCAGGCGTGGGTTGTCGGAGCCAATCGGGTGGGGGAGGATCAGCTGGAATGTATCTACAACGGCGGCTCGGTCGTCATCGACGCTTACGGACGGACAGCCTGCGAGGCACCTGACGATGAGGAGACTGTCGTCATGGCCGACATCGACATGCAGAAGCTCGCCGAATACCGTGCCAAATTTCCCTCCCTTCGCGACAGCGACTCGTTTGAGATTGTTCACAATTCATAATTCATAATTGATGCTATGGGAGTTCAGAAGTTCAGAAGCTCAGGAGTTCAGACAATTGTGCTGTTTACGAAAACTTGCATGCACAGGTATTGTCTGATCTCCTGAACTCCTACACTTCTGAACTCCTTTTTTTGTAATCTTTAATCTTTATTCAATAACGATGAAAAACAAGTCAATTCTGCTTCTTGGCCTTTTCTGCCTATTCCCTTATTTCATTAATGCATCAACCCGTATGGACGAAAAGAAAACTCCCCAGGTGCGCATCAGCACCAACAAGGGCGACATTGTCGTGAAGCTCTACGACGACACGCCCATCCATCGTGACAACTTCCTGAAACTGGCCCGTCAGGGTTTCTACGACGGGACGCTGTTCCACCGTGTCATCAACAATTTCATGATTCAGGCCGGCGACCCCGAATCGAAGGGTGCTGCGCCGGGAGCCCGCCTCGGGGCGGGCGACGCGGGCTACACGCTGCCTGCCGAGTTCGTCTATCCCACGCACTTCCACAAGCGCGGCGTGCTCAGCGCTGCCCGCCAGGGCGATCAGGTGAACCCCGAACGCCGCAGCTCGGGCTGCCAGTTCTACATCGTCACGGGCAGAGTCCAAACGCCCGACCAGCTGCAGCAGTTCGGCGAGCGTATGCTGCAGCAGCGCGGGCAGGAGCTGTTTGACCAGCTAGCCCAGCAGCATGTCGACAGCATCCGAGCCATGTACGGACGTGGCGATCAGGCGGGGCTGCAGAAGCTGCAGCAGCAGCTGACGGACGAGGTGAGGAAACGTCTGGCCGACGAGTCGAAGTCGGCGTTCACCGACGAGCAGGTGGAGGCTTACACCACCGTGGGCGGCACGCCCCATCTCGACGGGCAGTACACCGTGTTCGGCGAAGTGGTCGAGGGCATGGACATCGTGGACGCCATACAGCAGGTCGAAACCGACAGCTCCGATCGTCCCGTGAACGATGTCATCATCCTCAAAATGACAGTTTTGGAGTGACTTTCCCGCTAATGGTTTAGTTTTTGCTACGAAAAAGGTTTAGTTTTTTGTGTACAAAAAAAGGTTTAATGATTTTGCGTGGCAAAATCGGTTTACAAACTTCGGCTAAGCCGAGCTAAACCTTGCCAAAGGCAAAATAAACCTCCGGCTCAGCCGGAACTAAACCTATAAACCATTCTTAACTCTTAATTTTTAACTGATCGTGGTACCCGCAGGGAAAGGCATGACGAAGGCTTGGCGCTATGTGCCGACGGCGTGCACAGTGGTTTGTGCTGTGGCGCTGGTTGTCTTTTTCCATGTCTTCTACCGTGCCCATCTCTGCCATCGCGAACAGTTCTCGCTCTTCCTATGGGCTCCCGGCCCTCTTGCCGCTTACTGGACGTCGCCGGCCCCCCTGGCCCGCCTCGTGGGCGATATGCTGACGCAGTTTCTCGGTCTGCCGTTCGTCGGAGCGCTCATCATGTCGGCCGTGCTGACGTCGCTGGGCGTGCTCGTCTATCGCTTTTTTGCCCGGTGGATAGGCCTTTGGGCGCTGGTGCCTGCAGCGCTGGCTGTCCTGTTCGAGACGGGGCGGCAGTCTGGCCTAACCTATCCCCTCAGCAGCACCCTGCAATGGGTGGGCATCGTAGCGACCCTGCTGACGGCGCGTCGCGTCAGCCACCCGGCAGGCGTCGGGCGCGCGGCGCTTGGCGTGGTTGTCCTTGCGGCTGGCATCGGGCTCTTCGGCTGGGGCGACTGGGAAAAGCGGGCGGTGAATCGTCCCGACATGAACGTCGAGCGGATGCTGGCCGTTGATAACGACTGGCATCACGGACGGCTCCGACAGCTTGAGCGGCGCCTCGACCGTCATGCCAGCCACCCCGACCGCTTCGATGCCTACTACCGTAACCTGCTGCTGGCGAGCCAGTACCACTTGGGCGACAATCTGATGCAACACTATCAGCCCTTCCAGCTGGGGCTGTTCCTGCCTGTCGAGTCAACCGCTTCGTACCCCATCATCTACTTCTCGGGCGAGCTGTGGTTCCAGGTGGGCGACATGACGAATGCCGAGCACTCGGCCATGCTGGGCATGCTGTTCTCGCCGAACAGCGTCGGCAGCCGTCCGCTCATGCGGCTGGCTGAAATCAGCCTGATACGCGGCGACGAGGCTGCAGCCATGAAGTACTTGCGCCTGCTCGACAAAACGCTCCTCTACCATCGGTGGGCACGTATGCACATGCCCCAGAACCGCCCGAAAGAGGTACGCCGCTGGGTCGAACTGAAGCGCACGCTACTCTGCACCACCGACACCGTCCGTGCCCCGATGGACATCGGCGTCGCCCTGCGCCATCTGGTGGAGGATAATCCGGACAATGTGTTTGCCCGCGAATACCTCTACGCCTTCGACCTGCTGGGCAAGGACCTCGATGCCTTCATGGACGACTATGCCCGCTTCCAGCCTGACGGTATGCCGCCCCAGCGCACCTGGGCCGAGGCCATGCTGCTGTGGATGACGGCACACGGAGGCGACGAGCGGACGCACGGCGATGCCCGGCGCGAGCTGATGGGCCGCGACATCCCGCCCGAGGTGGTGGATGCCTTTGTCAGTTTCACGGAGCAGTTCCGCGGGCTCGGCTCTGGCCCCCTGACGGCCGACAGCCAGATGCGCCAGCTGCAACAGAAATTCGGAAAGACCTACTGGTTCTTCTATCATTTTGCCGAAATGCGATGAAAAAACCGCTGTCCACTCTCCTCATGCTCATCCTCGTGCTGACGAGCTGCACCGGCGGGCCGCTGCCTGTGACGGACGGCGTCGTTCGCACGCCCGACTACGACGGAGCCGTGGTGCCCTTTAACATCGCCCCGCTGAACTTCTGCCTCGACGGCGCGGAATATGCCCGGGCCAAGGTGGAGGTGCGAGGCCGCAGCGGCTCTATTTCCGTCAGGGCCAAGCGCGGACGCGTCATGTTCCCCGAACGGCGGTGGCATCGACTGCTGGCGTCTGAGAAGGGGAACACGTTGACGGTCGTGGTAACATCCGCTGGCCAGCCTTCGTCATTCTCCTTCACGGTATCGCCTGACCCCATCGACGCCTACGTCACCTACCGCCTCATCGACCCCTCGTTCGAGGTGTGGCACCGGATTGAAATCCGCGAACGCGACGTCACAGGCTTCCGCGAGCGCATCCTCTCCGACTGGCGCCACACGGACAATAGCTGCATGAACTGCCATATCCACGGACAAAGCCGGGGTGACCTCAGCTTCTTCCACCTGCGTGGCGAGCACGGTGGCACCATCCTTAACCGCGAGGGCACCCTCCGCAAGCTCACCCTCAAGGCCGACGGCATGCCCGTGGCTGCCACCTACGGCGACTTCCATCCCTCGGGACGCTACGCCGTCTTTACGTGGAACAACGTCATCCCCTCGCTGCGCACCCTCGGCAGCCATCGCATGGAGGTCTATGACGACGCCAGCGACCTGCTGGTGGCCGACTTCGACGAAAACCGCCTCCTCGTCTCCCCCCTGACGTCGGCAACGGAGGCTTACGAGACCTTCCCAACCTTCTCGCCCGACGGACGCTACATCTACTTCTGCCGGGCAGACTACGTGCCTGTGCCCGACTCGGTGAAGCAGCTCCGTTACAGCCTTGTGCGCGTGCCGTTCGATGCCGCGTCGGGCGTCATGGGCGACAGCATCGAGGTGGTGTGGGACGCCTCGCTTCAGCAGGGCTCGGCCTCGCTGCCGAAGTTCTCGCCCGACGGGCGCTGGCTGTTGTTCTGCCGCTCGGACTACGGCACCTTCCCCATCTGGCATCGCGAGACACAGCTGCTGATGATGGACGTCAGCACCGGCGTCACCCGTTCGCCCGCTGTGCTGAAAGCCCCCGACGCCTCGACGTCGTACCACAGCTGGTCGTCCGACGGACGCTGGATAGCTTTTGCCTCCAAGCGCGGCGACGGCATGTTCGGGCGTGTGTGGTTTGCCCACGTCGATGCCGAGGGGAACGTTGCCACCCCCTTCACGTTGCCTCAGCGCGATCCTGAGCACGACCGTCTCTTCCTGCGCTCGTACAACATCCCCGACCTCGGCGCCGCCCCCGTGCCCTTCGATGCCCGCACGATAGGCCGCCTCCGAAAAACCCTCCCCGCCGAACCGTTCCAAATAAAGCAATAGTCCCCCTATAGTTCCTATAGTCTCTATAGTCCCTATAGTTCCTATAGTTCCTATAAAAAACCCTAAAAAACCCAATAACCCCAAAAAACTATGGACAACAACAACGGATTCTACAAGCTCTCGTGGCTCCAGCGCATTGGCTTCGGCTCAGGCGACATGGCCCAAAACCTCATCTTCCAGACGGTTGCATGCTTTTTGATGCTGTACCTCACTACGGTATTGAAAATCAACCCAGCCTTTGTCAGTGGACTCATCCTTGCCGTCAGACTTCTTGACTGCTTCTGGAGTCCTGTCGTGGGACGATACATCGACAACCACAATCCCAAGCTGGGCAAGTATCGTTCCTATCTTCTCTTCGGAGGCATCCCCCTCACGGTGGCAGCCTGCCTCCTGATGCTTCCCGCAGTAGCCTCGTGGCCCATGGGCATGCGCATCGTCTATGCTACAGTTAGCTACACCTTGCTGAGCATGATCTATTCGGTAGTGAATATACCCTATGGTTCCATCATGGCCAGCATGACGCGCGACAACGACGAAGTGCTTATCCTTACCTCCACCCGCATGGTTTGCGCCAATATCGGCCAGATTGTCGTTCAGGCTGGCTTCCCCATCGGCTTGGCCATGTGTGTGCATACGCCTATCGACTGGAACCAGGCCACGTTCATGGCCATCGGCACCATCCCCGCCTTCATCATCCTGCCATCCCTGCCGATATTGAAGAAATGGTTCGGCAAGAAGGGCCTCTACTATCTGCTTCTCTCGATAGGCTTTGTCGGATTTGCCATGCTGTTCACCATCGGCAAGTTCTTTGACGTCGAGAGCAGCAAGACCATTGTTCAGATTGCCAAGGTCATGACGGGCGTCGGCCTGCTGGTCGGCTCGCTGATGTGGGCGCTGGTTCCCGAGGTAATCACCGAGGCCGAGTATCGCACAGGCAACCGTCCGGCTGCCACAGTCAATGCCCTTGCAGGTGTTGCCTTCAAGGCGGGATTCTCCATAGCCGGCTGGATCACTCCCTTGGTGATGGGGATGATCGGGTTTAACCTTGCCAGCGAAGAGTCGGCCCTCCCGACAGAGCCAAAGGCCTGGTTCACGGTAACGTGCATTTTTGCCATCGTCGGCTTCGTGCTCCTGACGCTCTGTTTCCTTGGCAGCAAGGAGAACATCACCACGACGCCCGAGAAACCCGTCTCGTTCGGTCAGATGTGGCAGGAGTTCAAGGCCAACAAATGTCTGCAGCTTGTGCTTGGCATTTTTGTGGTGGTTTTCTTGGCTTCGTTCATCAGCGCTCCGGTGAATGCCTATTATCCTAAGCTGAACGAATATTCCGCAACGGCGCAGAATGCCATCCTCTGGTTCACCACGATTATCCCCGCCATCCTCCTCATCGTCGTGGGCTATCTGATCTACAAGTATCCGCTTACCGATGCGAAGCTCGACGAAATCAATCATGCCATTGAGGCCCGCACAAAATGATGTTTGGTTTAACGTTTAAGGTTTAACGTTTAACGACCATGATAACTTCGTTAATGGACAATGGACAATGGATAATTATCAATTTTCAATTATCAATTGCGCCGAAGGCGCCGGACGTGTTCGTTAAACATTAAACATTAAACATTAAACGTTAAACGATAAACTTTTAACTCTTAACTCTTAACTAATAAAAACATGGCAAAGAAAGTTCAAAAGCGTTACCTGTGGCCAGCAGACTACATGGCCGACCCCTCCGTCCACGTCTGGGACGGTAAGTTGTACATTTATCCCTCGCACGACTGGGAGAGCGGCATCCCCGAGGATGACTTCGGCAGCCACTTCGACATGAAGGACTACCACGTCCTCTCGCTCGAGGGCGACGATCCCATGACCTCGCCCGTCAAGGATCACGGCGTCGTGCTTGACAAGCTCGACATCCCCTGGCATGGACGCCAGCTCTGGGACTGCGACGTGGCTCGCAAGAATGGCAAGTACTACATGTACTTCCCGATGAAGGACCAGACGGACATCTTTCGCTTTGGCGTCGCTATTGCCGACAACCCCTGCGGCCCGTTCATCCCTCAGCCTAAGCCCATGAACGGCAGCTACTCCATCGACGTCTGCGTGCTCGAGGACGAGGGCGAACACTACTTCTACTTCGGCGGCATCTGGGGCGGACAGCTCCAGCGCTATCGCGACAACAAGGCGCTCGACACAGGCTCCACCTTCCCTGCCGACGATGAGCCCGCCATACCTCCCCGCGTGGCACGCCTGAGCGACGATATGCTGGAGTTTGCCGAGGCTCCGCGCCCCATCGTCATCCTCGACGAACAGGGTAAGCCCCTCACGGCGGGCGACAATCACCGCCGCTTCTTCGAAGCCTCGTGGGTGCATAAGATGAATGGCAAGTACTACTTCAGCTACTCCACGGGCGACACCCATCACCTCTGCTATGCCGTGGGCGACAACCCCTACGGCCCCTTCACCTATCAGGGCGAGATTCTGACGCCCGTCGTCGGATGGACTACCCATCACAGCATCGTGCAGTTCGGGGGCAAGTGGTATCTCTTCCACCACGACAGCGTGCCCTCCGGCGGCCGCACGTGGCTCCGCAGCCTGAAAGTCTGCCCCCTCACCATCGACGCCGACGGCCACATCGAAACCGTCGAGGGAATGGACTAACCCCTCCACTCTTTCCTCAAGAAATGCGAATAAAAGTGCGCCACCTGCCCGTGACGCACTTTTTTGGGTTACCCAAATCGGTCGTTAGGATTTATGTCAGATTAGTATTTGT
>JAILEU010000197.1 GCA_024697785.1 Bacteroidaceae bacterium
CATCCTCTGCGGCCACTTCAAGGGCATCGACTACCGCATCCGCGAACACCTCATCACACGCGAAATCAGCATTGGCGACTACGTGCTGACAGGCGGCGAGCTGGCAGCCGCTGCCATCGCCGACGCCACCGTACGCCTCATCCCCGGCGTGCTCGGCGACGTAGGCTCGGCTCTCGACGACTCGTTCCAGGACGGACTCCTCGACCACCCCGTCTATACCCGCCCCGCGGACTACAACGGCTGGCGCGTCCCCGACGTCCTCCTCTCAGGCAACGAAGCCCTCATCCGCGACTGGGAACTCAACCAACAGCTCGAGCGCACACGCCGCCTACGGCCAGACTTGCTGAAAGAACATGATAAGTGAACAGCGAACAAATTAAACGTTAACCAATAGATGTTAAACTATGGGACGTAAACCAGCCTGACAAAAACGTTAAAACAGCTTAATTGATTTCTCATTCCGATAAATTGCTTTATCTTTGCGCTCGATGAACGCCAAGACCAAGACAACCGTTGCCTCATGGGTATTGCTGGCCGTCTATGTGCCCATGCTCATCCTGTCGTCGCTCCACTTCCATCACGTGGAGAAGACAGGCGAGGCCGTGGCGGTTGTCTGTGCGCAATGCGTTGGTCACCAGCACCACGCAGGGCATCTTCTGGCACTCACCCCTCACCAGCACGAATGTGTGCTGTGCCAGATTATTCACGTGCCTTATCTGCTTGCAGCGGCTCTGGTGCTCGCCGTCTGCTTCATCTTTCTCGTCAGACCCTTCAACGTTCTTCACGAGAGGAGCACGCTGCGCCCCAAGGACATCATCCAGCCCAGGGCACCTCCCGCTATTTAAAACATCCGACGCCAAACCGAGAGCCATCAGACTTGTTTTCTATGGCCGAGGTGCGGTGTTCACCACATCACCTTGTTTTAAATAGACTACTTATCACTTTATGCTTACTCCCCTTTTAGTGGCGGCACTATGGATGTGCCTGCCCACCGACACCACGATCACCCTTAC
Organism: Bacteroidaceae bacterium; assembly: GCA_024697785.1. Taxonomy (GTDB): domain Bacteria; phylum Bacteroidota; class Bacteroidia; order Bacteroidales; family Bacteroidaceae; genus UBA1189. The sequence continues at coordinate 1,014 of JAILEU010000197.1, forward strand.
CGATGTGATGGTGACAGCCGACGCTAAGCGGGACTTCCAGATGAAGAGCTCCCTGCCTGCCGTATCTGTCAGCCGCGATTACATCGAAGCCAACTTCTCCGGCAGCCTGATGGAGACTCTCCGCGGCATCCCGGGCGTGCAGGCCATGACCATCGGTTCGGGCGCCTCGAAACCCGTCATCCGCGGTCTGGGCTTCCACCGCATGGTGGTCACCGAAGACGGCATTAAGCACGAGGGACAGCAGTGGGGCGACGACCACGGGCTGGAGATCGACCAGTTTGCCATCGACCGCGCCGAAGTCGTCAAAGGTCCCGCTGCCCTACTCTACGGTTCCGATGCCATCGGCGGCGTGCTCAGCCTCTACACCAACCACGTCCCCACGGAGCGCTTGAGCGGAGCCGTCCGTCTGTTCGGACGGACGAACAACGAGCAAACGGGACTCTCTGCCAAGCTCAGCGGACGCGACGGACGTTTCTTTTGGCGTGCGGGGCTGACGTTCATCGATTATGCCGACTACCGCGTGCCCACCGACAGCATCCAGTACTACTCGTACTACATCCGTCTTGCTCGCCAGCGGCTGCGCAACACCGCCGGACGCGAGCGCGACGGCAGCGTCATGGTGGGCTATGCCGGCTACCGCTTCCACACCGATGTGCGTATCTCCGACAGCTACTCGAAGAGCGGCTTCTTCGCCAACGCCCATGGACTGGAAGTGCGCCTTTCGGACATCGACTACGACCGCTCACCACGCGACATCGACCTTCCCTTCCAGACGGTGAACCACCTGAAGGTGCTGAGCCACACGACGTGGAGCACCGACGGTCTCGCGGCCGAGGGCCATCTGGCCTATCAGAACAACCTGCGCGAAGAGCACAGCGAGCCCGTTTCGCACGGCTATATGCCCACTCCCGACGGGACGCTTGAGCGACGCTTCAACAAGAGCACCGGCACGGCCAAGCTGACGCTGCGCCTGACAGGCCATGAACGTCACGACGTGCGCACAGGCCTCGACGCAGAGTACCAGCACAACCGTCGCGGCGGCTGGGGCTTCATCCTCCCCGACTTCGAGACGCTTTCCACCGGTATCTATGCCTTCGACCGTTTTGCCGTCACCGATGCCCTGCTGCTGAACGGCGGCATACGCTGCGATGCCAGCTGGACACACATCCATGCCTACAACGACTGGTTCCCGACACCCTCAGCAAGCGGCGAAAGCCTGTTCCGGCAGCGTTCGTCCGACGTCCACCGCCCGTTCCGCAGCATCACGTGGTCCTGCGGCGTCAACTATGCCGTGGGCGACTGGGTGCTGAAGGCCAATGCCGGCAAGGGTTTTCGCATCCCCACGCCTAAGGAGCTGGGTGCCGACGGCGCAAGCTACGCCCTCTTCCGCTACGAACAGGGCAATCCCGACCTTCGCCCTGAGCAGTCGTACCAGCTCGATGCCGGCATCACCTGGGCAAACCGCCGCCTGAGCCTCCAACTGGATCCCTTCGTGGGCTTTTTTCCCAACTACATCTACCTGAATCCCACCTCCAGCTATATGGAAGGTCTGCAGCTTTATCACTACACCCAAGCCGAGGTGTTCCGTTGGGGCGTAGAGGCAGAGATGACCTGCACGTTGACAAAGCACTGGGAGGCAGAGGCAAAGGGTGAGTATTTGTATGCACGTCAGCTGTCAGGCGCGAAACGGGGCTACGGCCTGCCCTTCTCTCCTCCGTGGACGGCAGACTTCGGCATCCGCTATCTTTTCGGCGGCGACGACGATGGATTTCTGACGATTCACGCCGACATCGTCGGTACGCAACGCGACATAGTCCCACCCGAAAAGGTAACCGAAGGACATTGGACGCTAAACGCCGCAGCAGGCAAAACCATCCGCATGGCGCACACCACGCTGAAGGCTTTGCTCCATGCCGACAACCTGCTGAATCGCCGATACTACGACCACACCAGCTACTACCGTCTGCTCGACGTGCCCGAGCCAGGCCGCAACGTCTCGCTGATGCTGACGCTTATAGTCTGAGGTCTGAAGTCAGAGGTCTAAAAAGAGGTCTGAGGGCTGAAGTCTGAGGTCTGAGGTAAGAATTATTTACGGACATTCACGGATTATTTACGGACATTCACGTAGCGTCGCAGACAAGAAGAAAGGAAAACGTTAAACCAAAATCAGAGGACGTGTTCGTTAAACCTTAAACGTTAAACCTTAAACGTTAGACCTTAAACGTTAGACCAAAATCCATGGCAAATCTGAAAACCCTCGCTAAGGACACGGCCATCTACGGGCTCAGCAGCATCGTCGGCCGCTTTCTCAACTATCTGCTTGTCCCCCTTCACACCGCCAAGATTGCGGCTGAGAGCGGGGGCTACGGCATAGTCAGCAACCTCTATGCCTGGGCGGCCCTGCTGTTCGCGCTCCTCACCTTCGGCATGGAGACCACCTACTTCCGCTTTGCCAACAAGGAGGGCGAAGACCCGCGCATGGTGCTCAGCACCGCCCTGCGGCTGGTGGGCGGTGTGGGGATTGTGTTCCTGGTGCTTGTCTTTTGCCTGCTGCACCCCATCAGCCGTGCGATGGGCTATGCTGCACACCCTGAGTATGTAGCCTGCTTTGCCATCATCGGCGCCATGGACGCCTTCCAGGCTATCCTCTTCAGCTATCTTCGCCAGCAGCACCGTCCCATAAAGTTCATGGCGCTCAAGCTGTTGTTCATCATCGCCAACGTCATTCTCAACCTCGTCATCTTCCTTGTCCTGCCCCTGCTGTTCAGCCGTTATCCTGCCGTGCAGGCATTCTACGAGCGGTACAACTACGGCGTGGGTCTCATCTTCTTCGTCAACCTGTTGTGTACGCTCATCGTCATGTTTGCCTTCGTGGGGGAGATGAAAGGCATCACCTATGGCTTCAGCCGATCCCTTGCCAGCCGCATGTTGGGTTACGCCTGGCCCATTCTGCTGCTCGGCGTGGTGGGAATCCTCGGCCAGACGTTCGACAAGATGGCCTTCCCGCGTCTGATGCCGGGTAAAGAAGGATTCGTGCAGCTCGGCATCTATGGAGCATGCGTAAAGATAGCCATGATTATGACCCTGCTCACACAAGCCTTCCGCTATGCCTACGAGCCGTTTGTCTTTGGTGGCGCCAAGGATAAGGACTCGCCGGAGATGCTCGCCGCGGGCATGAAGTACTTCGTCATCTTCACCCTGCTGGCCTTCCTTGCCGTGGTGTTCTACATGCCTGTCCTCCGATACCTTGTGGCGAACCACGACTACTGGGTCGGCCTGCGTGTGGTGCCCATCGTCATGGCCGGCGAGATCTTCATGGGCATCTACTTCAACCTCTCGTTCTGGTACAAGCTGACCGACCAGACGTGGTGGGGCGCCGTCCTCAGCGCCGCTGGGGCCATAGTGATGATTGCCATCAACATCCTCTTCGTACCCACTCACGGCTACATGGCCTGTGCCTGGGGCATCTTCTGCGGCTATGGCACGTCGATGCTGCTCTCGTACGCTGTCGGACAGAAGAAGTACCCCATCGCCTATCCGATGAAGGACATCGCCCTCTACGTCCTGCTGGCTGCTGTCCTCTACGGCTGCTCGTTCCTGACGTCGCGGCTGCCCGTGGCCCTGCAACTGGTTGCCGGCACTCTGCTGCTCCTGCTCTTCGTGGCCTATATCGTCCGACGTGACCTACCCCTCAGCAGCATCCCCATCGTCAATCGCCTCGTAAGGAAAAAATGATGCTCGTCCTCCTGCTGCTTCTGCTCCTCTTCGTCGGCTGCGGAGCGCCTTCCGCTATGCCAGAGTCAGGCGACTACCCGCCCGTTTTCCCCGACTACGTCGGCGTCACCGTCCCCGAAGGTATGGCTCCGCTGACGTTTCAGATGACGGACGGCAGCCGCCAGCGCATCCACACCACACGCGTGGGCGACACCCTCTGGTACGAGGTGACGGCCTGGCAGAAGGGAGCCCGGCAGGGTGTACGCTACAAACCCTTTCCCGTCTATATCTCGCACGACCCCATTGACCCGTACATCGCCTACCGCCTCATCGAGCCGGGCTATGAGAGCTGGTACGACATGGGCATCTACCAGCGCCGTCTGTCATCCTACGTAGAGACGCCCATCGTCACCAACGCCGCCAACAACCGAGGCTGCGTCAACTGCCACACCTTTCCGTCGGGCAATCCCTCTCAGATGCTTTTTCATGCCCGTGGAGCAGGAGGGGGCACGGTCTTTATCCACGATGACAATGTCCGGCTCATCAACCTCAGGGAGCACGGCCCGCTGAAGCAGGGCACCTATCCCACCTGGCATCCGTCAGGGCGATACGTGGCCTTTGCCTCATGCCAGACCCACCAATGTTTCTCCGTTGCCGACAGCCAGCCCATCGAGGTCTATGACACCGCCTCCGACATCATCCTGATGGACCTCGAGACAGGCGGAATCACGGCTCCGCCCTTCCTCAACACAGCTGAGGTGTGGGAGACCTTCCCCTCCTGGAGCCCCGACGGGCGCACCCTCTACTATTGCGCCGCCGACAGCGTCCAGCCCATGCCCGAAGCCCGTGGACGCCTGCACTATCGGCTGATGGCCGTTGACTTCGACCCCGCGACAGGAACGTTCATTCAGGAGACGAACAGACAAATCATCAAAACGACAGAAACCAAGTTTGAGCCTTCCTTCTCCTTCCCCCGCGTCTCTCCCGATGGGCGCTACATGCTTTTCACGGCCTCGGCCTACGCCACTTTCCCCATCTGGCACAAGGAAGCGGACCTCTGGCTCCTCGACCTTGCGGACGGCACCATACGGCCCTGCGACGAGCTCAACAGCCCCGACACAGAGAGCTATCACAGTTGGTCATCCAATGGCAGCTGGATTGTCTTCAGCAGCCGTCGCATCGACGGGCGCTACACCCGCCTATACATCGCCCACCACGACGGGAACGGCCACTTCGCCAAGCCCTTCCTGCTGCCACAGAAATACCCTGCGCACAACACGCTCCGCCTGAAATCATACAACATACCTGAGTTCGTGTGTGGCGAAGTGCCTCATCACCAGAAAGCCGTACGCAAGCTGTTCCCCGCCAAGGCCAAAGGGGATAAGCCCGTGGCGGACAGGCAGCAGACGCCCGCATCTAAAGAATGGATTATCAACTGACACCATGAGACACAAACGTTTCCTCTTCGCCTTTGCGACATTCGCCATCATCGTCCTGGCCTGTCAGCTCTGCATACCCTACACGCTGATGCAGCAAGAGAGCTATGCCCTCTTCCTCACCACCTCGGACTATCTGCGTGAGACGTTTGCTGCCCCGTGGCCTATGGCTCATCTCGCCGGCAACTTCCTCTTGCAGTTCTTCCACTTCCCGTGGGCAGGTCCCCTCATACTAGGCTTGCTGGGAGCGATGGCGTATCTGCTACTGAGCCTGTTCTTCCGCCAGAAGGGAATCCTGCCGTTCAGTCTGACATTCACGATTTTGCTCCTCTCAGCCGTCATCGTGATGGCCAGCAGCCATCGCGTCCGCGAGGTGGAACGCTACAGCGCCGTTGAGTATGCCGCGTCGCGCCACGACTGGCCGCGTGTGCTGCGCAGGGCAACGCCCGAAGCCACCCGCGACGACCGTCAGCTGCTGCCCTATGCCCTGCTTGCCTTGACAGAGTCGGGGCAGCTGCCCGACCGTATGATGCGCTACCCCGTCCGCACGGTGGACGACTTCTGCCCCGAGTCATGGAGCGACCGCCGCGGGCTGGCCTTCAAGGCATGCCTCTACGAGTGCATGGGCATTCCGGGCGAAGCCATCCACAACACGTTCCAGGCTGCCACAGCCCTTCCGCACGGCAGTTCCTTCGGTACGCTCCGTGCCCTCGTCCGCCTCAACCGGCTGAAGGGCGACGAACGGTTGGCCCACAAATACGCCACCATCCTCTCCCACAGTACGCTCCACAAGGGCTGGGGCAAGGACATCCCATTGAATGAAGCGCCAGAACAGTCGGCAAGCGACCGTCTATCAGCCATCCTGAATTCTTCCCAAGCTCCTCTCATCACCCCTACCTATTATTATAATGTCACTTCGCTTATCGCACACGGAGCTTACTCGAAGACGCTGGCCGACCGCTCGCTTTGTGGACTGCTCTTGCAAGGCGACCTCGTCCGCTTCCGACAGATGTACGCGCTGTTTCCTCATGCGGAGGGTGAGCCCGTGCCGGCACTCTATCGCGATGCGCTGTCATCCGTCAGCCACCTGCCGGCGACACCCTGAACCGGCCTCACATAAGCGTTGGGCATGGATTTCGATGACGTTGACGAACGTCGTTACAGATTAACAAATAAAAGGGGGCTTCTGCATGCCAACGCCCCCTTTCTACATGCAGGAAGGGGGCTTCCACACGAGGGAAGGAGGGACGTGCAAGAAAGGCGGAATAGTACAATAGTACAATAGCACGATAGTACGGTAGCAAATTCTCGCGCACGCGCGCAGATATTTATAATGTAAGATCGGTATAAGAAAATACTTTTTCGCCAGATGCTTGGTCTGTGCGCGTAGCCCAATGGGCTGCTGGCACAGCGTTTAACGCTACGAACACAGCGTTTAACGCTACGAGCACAGCGTTTAACGTTGTGGACACACCACAGTTTAACGTAAGCTTGAGGTATAATAGTCGTTTGTTCTAACTCTGCCTCCGGAGGGGGTGGTTACGATTTGACAGGCATCAAAAAGGCGGTTTTTCGCGCGGCAAAAAGTTAAAAATTCACTTATTTTGGGGCATTTTTATAAAAAGATGGTAGGCGAACGCATTTTTTTAAGGTTTTTTTTGTTTTTTCCGCGAAGACGTCTTATATTTGCGCCCAATTGTTTGAGGTAGAAAGGATAGTAACAAATTATAAATTCATGTTTAACTCAAATCAAATTTTTATGAAAGGAAAATTGATGACGTTATTGGCCTGCTTCCTGATGGTGGCAGGTGTGGTAACGGCTCAGAACCAGAAGGTCACTGGTGTGGTCACCAGCGCAACCGATGGCGAGCCTGTTATTGGAGCATCGGTGGCCGTGAAGGGTATCGCTACCCTTGGCGCCATCACCGATCTCGACGGTAAGTTTGAAATCTCCGGCGTGCCCAGCACGGCTAAGACGCTGGTGGTTTCGTTCGTTGGCATGGAGACGAAGGAAGTTGCCATTCGTCCCTATGTGAAAATTGAATTAGAAGAAGATGCTGAGGCTCTGGAGGAGGTCATCGTCCAGGCCTTCGGTACGGCCAAGAAGAGCGCCTTCACGGGTTCTGCCGCTGTGGTGAACGCCGAGAAGCTGGCCGACGTGCAGACCGCTGCCGTCACCAACGCGCTGGCCGGTAAGGTTGCCGGTGTGCAGCTGACCAGCAGCAACGGCGCCCCGGGTGCCAAGAGCACCATCCGCATCCGTGGTTTCAGCTCCATCAACGCCGGTCAGGACCCCCTGATCATCGTTGACGGTGCCCCCTACGACGGCGACATCTCCAACATCAACACCGCCGACATCGAGAGCATGACCGTCCTGAAGGACGCTGCCTCGAACGCCCTGTACGGCGCCCGCGGTGCCAACGGTGTCATCATGATCACCACCAAGCAGGCCAAGAGCGGCGACGCCGTCGTCACCTTCGACGCCAAGTACGGCCAGAACACCCGCGCCCTACAGCAGTACAACGTGATCACCGACCCCGCACAGTACTACGAGATGCACTACGCAGCCGTGAACAACTACAACATCGCCCAGGGCATGAGCGCCGGCGCCGCCTGGCAGAAGGCCAACAACAACCTCTTCGGCGACCAGGGTAGCGGCGGTCTCGGCTACAACGTCTATACCATCCCCGAAGGCCAGTACCTCATCGGCCAGAATGGTAAGCTCAACCCCAACGCCACCCTTGGCCACATCGTCACCTCGAACGGCCAGGACTTCTGGGCCATCCCCGACGACTGGGCTAACGTGGGCTACCGCACGGGCAACCGTCAGGAGTACAACGCCTCCGTGGCCTCGGCTAACGAGAAGAGCAGCTTCTTCGCCTCTCTCGGCTACCTGAACAACGAAGGTATCACCGAAGGTTCCGACCTCAACCGTCTGACCGGCCGTCTGCGTGCCGAATATCAGGCCAAGAAGTGGATGAAGGTGGGCGGCAACATGAGCTTCACCAAGTTCAAGAGCCACTTCCTCAACAACAACGGCAGCGAGACCTCCAGCGGTAACATCTGGGCCTTCACCTCGCAGATGGCTCCCATTTATCCCATCTACGTCCGCACGGTCGACTACGCCCGCGACAATGACGGCAAAATCATCACGGATGCCAGCGGCAAGCCCGTCATCAACGGCTATCCCATCTACGTCGATGCCAACGGCCACCAGGTCATGGACTATGGTAACGGTGTGCTCGACGACGGCGGCACGCCCGGCATGTCACGTCCCTTCATCAGCGACGCTAACCCCATCATGGACAACCGTCTGAACATGAACGAGAACGAAGGCAACGCCAACACCGGCAGCGGTTTCATGGACATCACCTTCGCCCCGGGCCTCGTCCTCACCCTCAACGGCACCTACGCCCTCGACGAGACACGCGGCAAGTACTACTACAACCCCTTCTACGGCCAGTTCGACACCACGGGCGGCACCATCGAGGTCTATCACTCCCGTTCCTATTCGTACAACCTCCAGCAGCTGCTGAACTATACCTTCACGCTGGGCAAGTACAACAACTTCAACCTCATGGCCGGTCACGAGTACTACCAGAACCGCTACTATGAACTCTATGCCACCAAGCATCAGATGTTCTCGGGCAGCGACCGCGAACTGAACCGTGCCGTCGTCGATAACGCCGGCGCAGGCTCCTACAACAGCATGTACAACAACGAAGGCTACTTCGGCCGTATCCAGTACGACTACGACGGCCGCTACTTCGGCAGCGCCAGCATCCGTCGCGACGCCTCCTCGCGCTTCGACCCGCAGTACCAGTGGGGTACCTTCTGGTCAGTCGGCGGCGCATGGCTCATCAACAAGGAAGCCTTCATGCAGGGTGTCAACTGGGTTGACGAACTCAAACTCAAGGCCTCTATCGGCTCGCAGGGTAACGACAACATCAGCAACTTCCTCTTCACCGACCGCTACAGCATCTCCAACTCTGACGGTAGCGTGGGCGTCGCCTTCTCGGGCAAGGGTACCCGCGACATCACCTGGGAGACCAACACCAACTTCAACGCCGGTGTCGAGTTCAGCCTCTTCAAGCGTCTGAGCGGAGGCATCGAGTACTTCAAGCGCAACACCACCAACATGCTGTACAGCTTCTCCGTGGCTCCCTCGGCCGGTTACACCAGCTACTGGGACAACGTCGGTGACATGTACAACAGCGGTGTCGAGCTCGAGCTCAACCTCAACCTCATCCGCACCAAGAAGGTGCAGTGGGACATCTTCGCCAACGCCACCACGCTGAAGAACAAGATCACTTATCTGGACGAAGCCAAGAAGACCACCCACTTCTGGGACCTCGACGGCAACAAGTACTTCGGCTACAGCAGCGGCAACAACGCCATCACCGAAGGCCAGGGCCTCTACAGCTGGTACATGGCCGCTTCCGCAGGTGTTGACCAGGAGACCGGCGAAGCCCTCTGGTACTACAACAAGGCCATCTACGAGCAGGGTACGAAGGACGACGGCACGAAGTACGACGCCTACTACAAGACCTACGGCGGCACCGGCAACTATGTCACCGACGACGAAGAGGTGAAGTTCGCCGTTGATGCCGACGGCAACAAGATCGAGACGACCTCCGACGATGCCGACGGCGCCAAGTTCCAGACCGGCCACAGCGTCGAAACCACCGCCAAGTACTCCGAGGCCACCTACTACATTGCCAACAAGAGTGCTATCCCCGATGTCTATGGCGGCTTCGGCACCAGCCTGCAGGCCTACGGCTTCGACTTTAGCGTCAACTTCAGCTACCAGATTGGCGGTTGGGGCTACGACGGCACCTACGCACGCTTCATGGCTCCTCCCACGGGCAGCAACGCCGGCTACAACTTCCACGTCGATGCTCTCCAGGCCTGGACGAAGGACAACCCCAGCCAGACCACGCCCCGCTGGCAGTATGGCGACATCAACTCGTCCTCTACTTCCACGCGCTTCCTGACGAAGGCCAGCTATCTCAACATCGAGAACATCGCCCTGGGCTACACCCTGCCCGCTCGCTGGACCCGCAAGGCCCTCATCAACAGCGCCCGCTTCTACGTCACAGCCGACAACCTCTGGTACTGGTCTGCCCGTCAGGGCTTCGACCCCCGTCAGGGCTACACCGGCTCCAACGCTACCAACTACTCACCGATGCGTTCCGTCTCCGGCGGTGTAACGCTTAAGTTCTAATCTGACATTAACCAACAAATGGTATAATATATAAAAAGGAATAGAATATGAAAAATATAACGAAGATTTTCACTCTCCTTGCCCTTGCCGGAATGGCATTCGCAAGCTGCATCGAGGAACCCGTGCTCCAGTCCTCCACCGCTACGGCGGAGCAGATCGGCGCCTCCTCCTCGGCATTGGAAGCATCGGTGGCCGGTATCCCCGCACAGATGAGCCAGGGCTACCTGGTCTATGGCTCGCAGAACGACGAGACCGACATGGCCTACCCCGCCCTGATGATTGCCCAGACTGAGCTCCTCGGCGACATGTTCCCCCTCGGCTCCAACTCGGGCTACGACTGGTATCGCACCTACAACACATTCGAGAGCGGCACGGGCTATCAGTACGTCCGCACCTACATCCCCTGGCGCACGCTCTACATGTTCGTGAAGAGCGCTAACGACGTCATCGGTACCGTCGATGTCGACGACGAAGAGGTCAGCGACGAAATCAAGGGCCTCGCCGGCATCGCCTACGCCAGCCGCGCACACGCCTACTACCTCCTCGGCGTCTTCTACGAGCCCGAAGAGAACATCTACACCGACGTCACGGCCCTCCTCGGCCTCACCGTGCCCATCGTGAAGCCCGAGACCACCGGCGAAGAAATCAAGAACAACCCCCGCGCCAAGCACGAGGACCTCGTCGCCTTCATCATCGACGACCTCAAGACCGCTGAGAAGTGCCTCAAGAACTACACCCCCAATTCGAAGTACTATCCCAACCTCGCCGTGGTCTATGGCCTGATGGCTAAGGTCTATATGTGGGACAAGAAGTATGCCGAGGCTGCCGAGTATGCCCGCAAGGCCATCGACACCTCCGGTGCCACCCCGCTGACCGCCGCCGAGATCACCGACCTCAACACCGGTTTCAACACCGTCAAGAGCGCCTGGATGTGGGCCTTCAAGTACTCGGCCGAGAACATGGGTAACCTCTGCAACTTCACGGGCTGGATGTCCGGCGAAGCCGACTGGGGCTACGCCTCGCTGACCTGCCCGGGCATCAACGCCAACCTCTACGCCAAGATCAGCGACACGGACTACCGCAAGAAGCTCTGGCTCGACCCCGACCGCAGCAAGTTCAAGTACGAGACCAGCCGCGACCAGGCTTTCCTCGACGCCGCTCCTGACTACTTCTCGCTGAAGTTCCGCTGCGTCGGTGGCGACTGGGAAGACTACACCGTGGGCGGCGCCTGCGACGTGCCCGTCATGCGCGTGGAGGAGATGTACCTCCTCGAGGCCGAAGCCGTCGGTCTGAGCAAGAGCGTTGGCGAAGGCATGGCCCTCCTCAACACCTTCATGAAGACCTACCGCGACCCCGAGTACAACAAGAACATCACCGACCTGCGCGAGTTCCAGCTCGAGGTCCTCACCCAGGAGCGCATCGAGTTCTGGGGCGAAGGTAACGCCTTCCCCAATGCCAAGCGCATCAAGCCTGACATCATCCAGAACTACGAAGGCACCAACGCCCCCAACGACAACTTCAAGATCAACTGCAAAGGCATGAAGCCCAACTGGAACTTCGTCATCCCCCGCACCGAGATCGAGAACAACAACGCCATCTCAAAGGCGCAGAACAACCCCGACCCCGCCAAGACCGTCGTAGGCCCCACGCCTGAAGGTACCTTTGCTCCGGGCAACAACTAATTCGACGGACAGATTCGATAAACCATTAAAAGTATAAACAATATGAAGAAAATCAATAAATATCTGTTTGGAGCTTTTGCAGCTCTCCTCAGCGCAGGTCTTTTCTCCTGCGTGGAAGAGGCTCCGGAGTATGTTGCCGGTGAGCCCGATCAGGCTGGGTGCTACGGCATCTACTTCCCCACCCAGGAGGCCAGCGGCGACCACACCTTCGACCCCACTATGGACAAGGTCATCACCGTCACCGTCTCACGCGACAGCCTCAAGGCCGCCGCTAATCCTCTGCCCGAGATTACCGTTCCCATCTCCTACACGGCTTCCGCAGAAGGCATCTTCGAAGTGCCCGAGAATGTCACCTTTGCCGACGGACAGCAGGAGGCTACGTTCAACGTCACCTTCCCCAAGGCTGAAACGGCCGTGAAGTACGACCTCAGCCTCTCAATCGACGACAAGAAGTTCGCTTCACTCTACAACAACGCTCCCACGTTCCTGACGACCTCCGTCTTCTGCGTCGAGTGGAAGTACTTCATGAAAGAGAACAGCGATTCCGAAAAGGCCCTCTTCACCTTCGTGCAGGATTGGTGGGGCGAAACACACCAGTTCTATTTGAAGTACTACGAGGTGGACGGCATCCGTCATTGTGTGACCGAATCTCTGCCTGCCGAAGTGGAACATGAGGATGGAACCGTAGAAACCGTCTATGGCATCTGGGGCACAGGCGCTGAGTATGAGATGGAGTTTGTGTGGTACACCAAGACCAACTACATCTCCATCCCCTACCAGAGCATGGGCTTCAACAACAACGGCGACATCATCCACGCCTGCTCCGAGGACGGCTTCTACGAGAAGTATCGTGGTGCCGACTACTACACCTCGCGCGGCTATGCCAATACCCTCGACTGGCTGGTCAAGAACTATCCTGAGGAGGTTTCCTTCTACGACGGTCATGGCGGGCTCAACCTGTTCATGTACTACGTCTGCGACCAGGATGGCGACAAGAAGGGCAGAGGCTACAAGTTCGGTATCAACGAAATGGCTATTGCCAATGGCTATGTCCGCGTTGACTACAGCATCGACGTAGAGGCCTCTGAGACCGTTGACGGCGTTGCTCCCGTTGCGTTCTCCGTCGGCCCCGACGTCACCTCCGTGAAGTATGTCATCGCCGAAGGCGAACTCGATGCCAAGGAAGCCGGCAAGCTGGTCACCAGCATCACCGAAGCCAAGGCTGAGAACGTCCAGACCATCGTCATGGAGTCCACCGACACCATCGTCGGCGTCTCTCCCGCTGCCTCCGGCATCTACACCCTTGTCGCCGTCTCCTACGCCGACAAGGATGCCAAGGAGTCTGCCTTCACCAGCTTCACCTACGTGGCTGCTGAGGATAAAGAAGAGTATGCCGCCGTCGTCACCGTGGCCACCGAGCCCACGTCGGCCATGTACGAGCATGTCGGCTTCAACGCCATCAACTCATTCGGCTACTTCGTCTATGGCAAGGACCTCACCGAGGTGAAGGTCGGCGTCTTCAAGACCGCCGATGTCCAGGCCAAGGGTGCCGAGGCTCTCGCAGCCTCCATCAAGACCGCCCTCAGCGACTCCATTGTGAACATCATCAACGGCACGGGCTATGCCACCCTCGCCACGGGTCTCGATGCCCTGACGTCCTACTCCGTGGTGGTCTATGCCTCCAACGGCTACAACCACACCGTGGCTACCGCTGAGTACGAGACCGACGGCCTGCCCAACGAGCCCACCGGTCTTACCGGCACGTTCACCTACGCCCAGTTCTGGGAGGGCGATGATGCTGGTCTGGCCCTGCTCGTCAACCCCAACTACGCAAACACCTACGCCATCAACAACTGGGGCGGCGGCATCGACATGAACTTCACCTGGGACAAGGAAACCAACGCCTGCCATGTGAACGACCAGTTCACCGGCTACACCCACAGCACCTATGGTGACGTCTATGTCATCGAGTTGGCCGACTACACCGGCAACACCGACGAAGGTGTCAGCTACTTCGATCCCGAAACGCAGACCTTCCACTTCTTCGTGGTTTACTACGTCAGTGCCGGTTACTTCGGCAAGGGCGAAGAGGTCTTCACGCTGAGTGATGCTGCAGGTGCCAACGGCCGTCGTCTGGCTGGCAGCCAGCTCACCAAGGCTCAGGGTGGCAACAACCACGACTTCGTCCTCGAGCGCAACCCGCAGACGGTTGCCTTCAAGGCCGTCGCCGTCGAGCGTCCCGCACGCTCCAGCCGCTTCTCCGCTCCCGTGAAGGTGGACAGCATGCTCAAGTTCTAAGGGAATATCCCCTCGTTCTAAGGGATTACCCCTTACCCATAATCAATAGCCTCGGCATCCCCTGCCGAGGCTATTTCATTTTTATTTAAAAAAGTTGTCACTTGTGCCAACTTTTTTTAATGGTTCTATGAATAATCGCAAAAAAGCAGTACCTTTGCAGTGAAAAGTTGGCACATGCGCCAAAAATTTACGATGAGAAGCTATGGAAATTAAACGTGACAATTATCTTCGCCAGCTGTTAACGGCCCGACGAAACGGGCTCGTAAAGGTCGTAACTGGCCCACGACGTTGTGGGAAGTCATATCTTCTGACCGAACTCTTTCATCATCATCTCCTTTTGGAAGGAGTAGATGAGCGCCATTTCATAGAAGTCTCACTTGACGACCGAATGAACAAGGCATTAAGGGATCCGGACGAGATGTTGACCTACATCCATTCACGGATTCTCGATGAACAGTTGTACTATATCGTGATTGACGAAGTGCAGCTAATGAGCGAATTCGTCGATGTTCTGAATAGCCTGCTCCACATTAAAAATGCCGAAATCTACGTTACGGGCAGCAACTCGCGCTTTCTGGCCTCCGACATCGCTACGGAATTCCGTGGACGGGACTATCAGATTCGCATCCATCCGCTTAGCTTTGCGGAATACTACGCTGCGACCGAACTCGACAAAGAAACGGCATGGAAAGAGTATTACACGTATGGCGGAATGCCGCAAATACTCTCCTTCCAGACGAACGCCGAGAAGATGCGATATCTGCACAATCTTTTCCAGACGGCATACCTCTCGGACATCCTGGAACGCTACAGGCTCAAAAACGGAATGGAACTGAACACGCTTTTGCGTATTATCGCATCGTCCATCGGCTCGCCATGCAACCCCTCCCGTATTGCCGACACCTTCAAGACGGTGGAACGTCTGCCCGTCAGCAGCCAGACACTTTCCCGTTATCTGGATGCTCTCTCCGATGCATTCCTGATAAGCAAGGCGGAGAGATACGACGTAAAAGGCCGGAAGTACATTGGGACGCTGTCAAAGTATTATTTTGAGGACGTGGGCATACGAAATGCCGTCATCGGTTTCCGCCAGCAAGAAGAAAGCCATCTGATGGAAAACATCATCTACAACGAACTCCGTATAAGAGGGTATCAGGTTGATGTGGGCAATGTGGAACTCAGGCAGCGGAACGAAGATGGGAAAACCGTCCGCAACCGGCTGGAAGTCGATTTCATAGCCAACCAGGGAAACTTACGGCTGTATATTCAGTCGGCGCTGTCTATCCCTGACCGTGAGAAGATGGCTCAGGAAAGCCGCTCCCTGAACGCCATCAACGACTCCTTCAGAAAAGTCATTATCGTCAGGGATGACATTCAGCCCTGGTACAACGAGCAAGGCATCCTCATCCTCGGCCTCATGGATTTTCTCCTTGACGAGAACATGATACAGAGCTGAACCATGTCAGGTTATCCATCTTTAACATACAACACAAAACGCGTCTTTAACGTTGTTTTTGGCTTTTTCCTTTGTTCTTTCAAATATCTTCCCTACCTTTGCACCTTAACAACCCAAATAAAAAACGACAACATCTGATATGAACCGAAAAGTCACTCCCATCTTGCTGGCAGCAGGGCTGCTGGTGAGCGCTTGCGCCGACAGACTGGACGTTACGGCCACATCGCCTGATGCAGCTGCGGGTACGGCTACCCGAAGTGAAAAAATCATCAACACCTCCGAGCAGTCCCGCCCGGGAGTGCTACTGCTGAAGCTCTCTGAAGTCCCTTCGGACGAGGTGCGGGCAAAGCTGATGGGCTGCGGCCTCGAAGACCTGCAGCCCGTGTTCCCCTCCACGCCGGGCAAGGAGGAGCTGGAGCGCCGTTTCGGCCTCGACCGCTGGTACGAGGCCACGCTGTCTGACAGCCAGACAGCCGACCAGACGGCCAATGCCCTCTGCGCTTTCAACGAAGTGGAAACCGTGCAGTTCGACGAAATCTTCCGGAACGAAGAGAGCGAATACGTCTTCCCCGTCTCCGAAGCCGAGATGAGTTCCCCCGCCGCCACCCGTGCTGCCGAAGACCTGCCCTTCAACGACCCCCTGCTGCACTATCAGTGGGGATACATCAACACGGGCGACGTCTCGCTTGCCGAGGATATCTACAAAGGTGCCGACATCAACGTGAAGAGCGTATGGAAGAACCTCTGCGCTGGCGACCCCGACATCATCGTGGCCGTGATTGACGAAGCCGTCATGTACAACCACCCCGACCTTGCCGCCAACATGTGGGTGAACGAAGCGGAGAAGAACGGCAAGCCCGGCGTCGATGACGACGGCAACGGCTATGTCGATGACATCTACGGCTACAACTTCGTCAGGAACGGCGAGCTACACTGGGACGGCGAGGGCAACACAGGCCACGGCACCCACTGTGCCGGCACCATTGCTGCTGTCAACAACAACGGCATTGGCGTCAGCGGCATAGCCGGCGGCACGGGCAAAGGCGACGGCTGCCGCATCATGAGTTGCCAGATTTACGACGAAGGGGGTGGCGGCGACTCACGAATCGTATCCAAGGCCATGAAGTATGCCGCCGACATGGGCGCCTCCATCATCTCCTGCTCCTTCGGCTACACCGGCGGCACGTACAAGTCCGACGCCGCCTACCGCAACGGCAACAACAAGACGAATCAAGTGGAATATGATGCCCTGAAGTACTTCGAGGCCACCAAGAACAACCCCGTGGTGGATGGCGGCATACCCATCTTCGCCGCGGGCAACGACGGCGACCCCTACGCCACCTACCCCGGTGCCCTCTACGACATCATCAGCGTCTCGGCCTTCGGCCCCGACTACCTGCCCACCTACTACACCAACTACGGTCCGGGCTGCAACATCGTGGCTCCGGGCGGCGAGTACCTCCACAAGGTGGGCAACAGCTATCCCCCACAGTGCATGATCCTCTCATGCTATCCCTCTGAGCTGGGCGACAGCTGGGATGTGGTCAATAAAGACTACTCGTTCAGCCAGGGCACCTCGATGGCCTGTCCCCACGTCAGCGGCGTGGTTGCCCTCGCCCTCTCCTATGCCAAAAAGCTTGGCAAAACCTATACCACCCAAAAGTTCAAGGAGCTCCTGCTCAGCTCGGCCAACGACTTCGACACACGTCTGAAGGGCGAAAAGAAGCTCTATGGCAAAACGCTCAACCTCGGCAACTACCGCAAGCAGATGGGCACCGGCTCCATCGACGCCTACATCTTCATGATGCAGATCGAGGGCATCCCCTGCCTGACGGCCGAGATAGGGCGCAACCAGTGGATTGACGTGTCGCAGTACTTCGGAACCTCGTCCGTCAACCTCACCTACCTGGGCGAACCGGGCAAGGAAGAGGGCCAGGTGCTCTGCGAAATCTCCGACGAGGACCGCGCCTCGCTGGGCCTCCAGCAAGACCCCTATATGCAGTACGGCAAGCTCTACATCTATCCGACCAAGATAGGCTCGGGCAAGGTGAAAGTCCGTGCCATAGCCGGCGGCAACATCATCGGCGGCGACGATGCCATCGGTGGCATGGAGATGACGCAGGAGATTTCCATCATCTCACGCACCTTCAAGTCCGGCACCGGAGGATGGCTGTAGGCATGGTTAGGGGTTAGAGGTTAGGGGTTCTCTTCTATCTTCAATCATATTATTACAATCTTCAATCTTCAATTTTCAATCTACAATCTTCAATTTCCCCATAGAGAATGAATAAGATAGTTCGTACCATATTCTATAGCGCAACATTCCTGTTCGTGCTGGCGTTCGCGGGCTGCAAGCCCCATGAGCCGGCCGAGGACCCGACAGCCAAGATGGCTACCGCCCTTGCTGGGACCTGGAACCTCATCAACATCACCGAAACCCGCGCCGTCACCATCGGCAGCGAGGCCGTCGATGTCTATGTCGTCTTCGAGACCGACACGCCGGCGGCTACCCGCGCCGCAAAAGATCAGTCGCCCACGTCATACACCGGCACATTCAAGCTCTATCAGATGCTGGGCACAGGCCGTTTCCGCACCTTCCGCGGCACGTGGACGCTGACAAGCACGCTGCTCACCGGCGTCTATAGCAACGGCACTCCCTGGGGTGCTCAGTACGAGGTGACACTCGACGACGACGACACCCGCCTCTCGCTGGCGGCACCCACCGAGACCTGCATCTATACGCGCGTCAACGCCCTTCCCGCCGGACTGTAAATGAAAACCCGTCTCATCGGCTGCCTCTGCATGGTCCTCGCCTGCCTTACGGCGGGTGCTGTGCCTGCCTTGCGCACACCGGTGACGGTGATGCAGCCCGACGGACGTCCCATCACCGTCGTCCTCACCGGCGACGAGTGGTGCCACTACTACACCACCACCGACGGCAAACCCGTCTATCAGACCGAGCAGGGATACTTCGTCCCCTACACTCCCTTCCAGCTGGCCATGCTGCACGAACGAAGCCTTGTACGCAGACAGGTAAGGAATCAGGAACTCCGGAAATCCGGTACTCCGAGCAAACTCTGTCCGCCGCTTCGCCAGCAGGCCCGCCGGGGCCCCACCGGCACACAGCGCGTGCTGGTCATCCTGGCACAGTTCACCGACAAGAAATTCGCCGCCAAAGACCCCAACGCCGCCTTCATGCAACACCTCAACGGCGAGAACTACAAGGGTAGCGGCTACGGCAGCGCCCGCGACTACTTCGTGGCACAGTCCGGCGGCAAGTTCACCCCGCAGTTCGACGTCTATGGCCCCTACACGGCCTCGAAGGAGATGAAGTACTACGGCGGCAACGACAGCGAGGGCTACGACGAACATGCCGGCGACCTCATCGCCGAGGTGCTGAAGCAGGGCAACAAGGACATCGACTTCAAGGACTACGACACCGACGGCGACGGCGTCATCGACTTCTGCTACGTCATCTACGCCGGCTACGGCGAAGCACAGAGCGGCGGCGTCAACACCATCTGGCCCCATCAGTGGACGCTGGCCGACGCCACGGGATCGGCGCTGAAGCTCGACGGCGTCCAGGTCAACGCTTATGCCTGCAGCAACGAGCTGCATGGCAACAGCGGCACCACGCTCGACGGCATCGGCACCATCTGCCACGAGTTCGGCCACTGCCTCGGCCTGCCCGACTTCTACGACACGTCCGACGACGCCAAGAACTTCGGCATGAGCGTCTGGAGCATCATGGACTACGGCTGCTATAACGAAAACGGCAACACCCCCGCCGGCTATACCGCCTACGAAAAGGAGTTCCTCGACTGGATGGACATCGAAACCATCGACGCCGAACAGCAGCTCACCCTGCTCCCCACCGCCGACGGAGGCAAAGCCTACCGCATCGTAACCGCCGAGAACACCGACGAGTACTTCGTCATCGAGAACATCCAGAAGAAGGGATGGAACCGCGGCGCCTACGGCCACGGACTGCTCATCACCCACGTCGATTACAAAGCCTCGGCATGGAAGGAGAACACCGTCAACAACGGCGACATCCAGCGCATGACCATCGTCCCCGCCGACGGCAGCCGCACCAAGAGCACCCGCAGCTGGGCCGGCGACCTCTACCCCGGCAGCACGGGCAACACCGAGTTCTCCGACTACTCGACGCCTGCCTCGCTCACCAACCAGAACCTGCCCCTCAGCAAACCCATCACCGACATCAAGGAGGAGAATGGCGTCGTCACCTGCAACTTTATGAAAGGGCGCGGCGAGACGACCACCGCCCTGGCCGCTGCTGCCGTCACCCCCTACTCCTTCACCGCCCGCTGGAACGCACGCTACGGCACCGAAGAATATGTCGCAGAGATCTACCGCATCCTTGGCACCTATCCCGACGACCCCAGCGAGTGGACAACGGCACTCTTCACCGAGCAGGGCGAACTGATCCACACCATCCACACACCGATACTGCAGATGCCCGTCGATAATCTCGAGGCCAGCCAGCTCTACTGCTACCGCGTGCGCTGTCGCACGAACGGTGTCCTCTCGGCCTACTCCAACCTCGTCTATGTGAAGACTCCTGCCGACAGCGGCGAACTGCCCGCCCCTGAGCTGCTCAACCCCATCATGCAGGGCGACTCCACGTTCACCCTCGCCTGGCATCCTGTCGAAGGGGCACAATACATCGTCGAGTATGCACAGCTGGCATCGGCACCCCCCGTCGAGACACAGGCCGACGGCCAGCTGCTCCTCACGGAACACTTCGACCGTGTCACCACCTCGAACGGCGACATCAGCCGCGTGCTCGACCTCTACACCGACACCACCGACTGGCGGGGCTCGGAAGTGCACGCCCTGGAGAGCTGCGTGCTGCTGGGCTCAGAGAAGAGGGGCGGCTACCTCCTGACCCCCATCCTCCCCTGCACCGAAGGCATGGTCACCGTTGAGTTCTCCGTCCGCCGCTTTAGCACCGACGACAAACAGCCCATCCTCCACGTCTGCCTGGCTACCGATGCCGACTCGAAAGCCTATGTGGCACAGATTGGCAGCTACGTCACCGACGACGACTACAAGAACTACTACTGCGTGCTTGGCCCATTGGACACCGGCTCCTACATCGCCTTCATCAGCAACAGCGAACAGGGCAGCTCCCCACGCGTCCGCATCGATAACCTCAGCGTCTATCTGGGCGACCGCAGGGAAGAGGAGGAAGATGACAGGAGTTCAGGAGTACAGATAAGACTACCAGACTATCAGACTAACAGACTGACAGATAAATCAAGACTATCAGACTATCAGACTAACAGACTGGCAGATAATAGCCCTTCAACAGAGCCGCTAACGGAACATTCATCTGATAGTCTGAAAGTCTATAAGTCTGACAGTCTAAAATCTGATAGTCTGAAAGTCTGTCAGTCTGATAGTCTAATTTCAATCTTCAATCTTCAATCTTTAGTCTCCAAGTCCATCACCACCTCTGCCTGCCGGTACGTCGAGACCGCCGACACCTTCTTCACCTTCACGGGCATGGAGTCGGGCAACTACGTCTGCCGCGTGCGGGCCATCAAGTCTGGTGTCTTCTCGCCCTATTCCGATGCCCACACCGCCATCGTCGGCGCTACGGTTTTCGAGGCCGGGGGCATGAACTACGAAATCATCTCGCTCGACCACCACACCGTCCAGCTCCTCCCCCCTGCCAAGGGACACTACGAGGGCGACATCGTGGTGCCCGAGACCCTCGACTTTGAAGGCATCACCTACACCGTCACCGCCCTGGCCGACAGTGCCTTCCGCGGCTGCACCCAGCTCACCTCCGTCACCGTCCCGCCCACCGTCGCCTTTGCCGGCAGCAAGCTCTTCAAAGGCTGCATCTCGCTGGGCTGGGTGGACTGGCAATGCGAGGCCGCCATCGACTCTACAGCCTTCATCGGCTCGGCCGCCAACACGCTGCTCTACGTCCCTGCCGCCACCGAAGTGTCCTCCGGCGATGTCATCGTCGTCCGCGACGGACAGGCCGACAGCGTCACGCTTAACATCAACAGTCCCTTCCTCGCCCCGCGTCCCTTCACCGCCCGCCACGTCCGCTACCAGAAAGACTTCAGCCAGAAGAACCGCGTGGGCCGTACGTCGGGCTGGGAGACCATCGTGCTGCCCTTCGACGTCCAGCGCGTTGAGCACGAGAGCCGCGGCATCCTCACCCCCTTCGGCACCAGCGGCTCCGACCACCACTTCTGGCTGGGGCGCTATGGTGAATGGGAATTCAAGTACGCCCAGGACATCAAGGCCAATGTCCCCTACGTCATCGCCCTGCCCAACAGCGACGACTACGCCCCCGCCGACTGTCTGAACGGCGTCATCACCTTCAGCGCCTCGGACGCCACTGTCCACGCCACGCTCGACGTGCCGCCCGTCGAAGGCACCAACTTCGCCTTCGTGCCCGTCTATAAAAAGGTATATAGGCAAGCCGGACGCTACATGCTCAACACCTACGACGAATCGCACGCCCACATCCCCCCCGGCAGCGAGTTCCAGTCGAACACCCAGTCCGTCCGCACCTTCGGCGCCTACATGCAGGCAAATGGCCGCACGGCCGCGCCCGAGCGCCTCCCCATCCAGTTCTCCGAGCCCGATATTCCTCATTCCTCATTCCTAATTCCTAATTTCCCCTACAAGGGGGAGGCTTACACCCCCGACGGACGCCTAGTATCTCCCCCCGACGGTCCCGCTCCGGCGGGCTCATTCCCCCATACAGGCATATACATCACCCATGGAAAGAAATACCTCATCCGATAATCGCCCCGCAGCCAACGATGAACTAAATCGCTCCCGTCACCCCTCCTTCAGGAGGAAAAGGGGGAGGCTGCTGCTGCTCATCATGCTGCTTGCTGCGGCCTGTCAGCGGACGACGGTGCCCGTCATCACGGGCACCCGCATCAGCGAAGTCGAGCCCGCCGTCATCGAGGTCACCGCCACCATCACCGCCAGCCAGATTGACGAGTGCGGCATCTGCTACAGCACCACCAACACCTCCCCCACCCCCGAGCAGAACGACGGCATCATCTACGGCCAGATGGACGGCACCACATTTCGCGTCCGCGCCACGCTCAGCCCTCGCACCACCTACTACATCGCCGTCTTTGCCACCAACGATGCCGGCCGCACCGTCAGCGGGAGCGCACTCAAGTTCACCACCTCGCACGTCATCCCCAACCAAGCCGACAACCCCCTGCCGAACCCCTGACGCTCCATCGGTTGCAATCCCCAGCCTGATTAAATAAAAAAATAGTAATGATTTTGGGTTTCGAACTATTTATCATTACCTTTGACGCGAAATAAGATGAAATCAAAAAGAACAGTTATGAAATATCGGACAGAGAAAAAGGTGAGGGATTGCAACGGACGGAGCAGCGAGAGCCATCAAGTTTACTTGAATGGCCGAGTCGTAACGGACGAAGGCGAAGTCAAATCCCTCTATTCAACGCGGCCGGATTGCAAATCCGCCCGAACGGAGAAAACATGTTTAATAAAGACAAAGTGTATGAAAAAAACGGCTAATCAGCTCTTCTTATGGGGGACAATAGCTCTTGTTTTGAGCTTAACCAGCTGTAACAAAGAAAAACTACATGACACAGAAACGTCGCAACGAAACATCTTCGGATTCTTCATGGTGGACGGTGAACTTGGCTACTACACTTTCTCCGTACCAGATGTGTTTATGATGTACGTTGATGCGGACGGGTTCTTCTCCCCGAGTTTTGGCGATGGAAAGGCTGAAATTGTCCATGTGGGCGCCGTGAATGACTTGCTGGAAGTGGACAGGATTCCCACGAATGGATGGGAAGAAAGGGCAGAAATTCTTCCGCGCCATGGCTACATCGTCAGAACTTCTGGCATGACGGCTAAGGGCAAGTCGGTCAGAAGAAGCTATAACTTTACCCGGATTTTCGTGGAAAGTTGTCTGCTGACATCTGAAGACGGGCATCGTTTCATCAATGGCAAGCTGGAAATAGAGAGTCCATGGAGATAGTCCCGTTCAGGCGGATTTGCAATCCGACTGCGCCAGAGAAGGGGATTTGTAATCACTAGTGGTCGAAAGATTTTAACTATTTTAAACAATTAATAATCAATAAATTATTTTGTAATTTCAGTTATTTTTCGTACCTTTGCAGAGTAATTGGAAGGTAAGATTATGCAACTGGAAAAGCTGAAGGCTCCGGAGATACTCCGTATGATACCCGACGAGGAACTGGCGCGTCTGGCCTCGGACACGAAAGTGGACTACTGTTCAAAGGTTCTGAAAGGTGAGCGTATGTTCTATATGCTGGTCTATGCGATGCTTTGCGCGGACC
>JAILEU010000199.1 GCA_024697785.1 Bacteroidaceae bacterium
GCTGTTATGATCCACGCCACATCGGCAGCAGAAATGACCGACCAGTCACCATCAAACGACGGCTCACCCACCGCCAATCCCGACAAGGCAATCAGTGTTATCACTGCCATCAGGATTATCCAACGTTTCTTTACCTTCATAGTTTTTGTCTATTTACCTATTAAAAAACATTTTCTAGCTCAAAATCGCTGGCAAAGTTACAGGATTCTGTCAGCAATACCATGTTGATGGCTCCAATTTTGATTGTTAAAAACAGCACGAAGTAACAATCTGCAAACATTATCCGTTATATTTATGTCACAATGGTAGATTATCGACTTTTATTTGTTATAAATCGTAAGTTGGCGCAAAATTCAAGAATTGAATGTGTAATCGAACATTTGCAAATTTTAGCCATTTGTTATAATTTTGCCGCAAATTTCAAACAAAAAGAAACGAAAAATTTCGGATAATATGACAAAATGTAAAAAGCAAAACCAAGAATCAGGTCTCTATCAGCAAGCCTATGAGCACGATGCTTGCGGCGTGGGAATGATCGTTAATATTCATGGCAACAAAAGTCACGAACTTGTTGACAACGCATTAAAGGTGCTGGAGAACATGGAGCACCGAGGAGCGGAGACACGTGACAAGACAGGTGATGGTGCAGGCATTATGGTGCAGATTCCTCATGAATTCATTCTGCTGCAGGGTATTCCTGTTCCCGAAAAGGGTCATTATGGCACCGGATTGGTGTTCTTACCCAAGAATGTTCAGGCGCAGGAGGAAATCCTGAGTGTGATGATCGAGGAGATAGAACGTGAGCGACTGCAACTGATGCACATCAGAACAGTGCCTACCTGTCCAGAGGTGTTGGGCAAGGGTGCCAAAGCGGTAGAACCCGAGATTAAGCAGATATTCGTGACGGGTGCTACGGAAGAGCAGGCCTTTACGCTCGACCGCATCCTATATAAAATAAGGAAGAGGATAGAAAACCGCATCAAGCATAAGGATTTCTACATCTGTTCGCTGTCGAGCAAGAACATCATCTATAAGGGAATGCTTACCAGCGGTCAGTTAAGAAGATATTTCCCTGATCTGTCGAACCCTTATTTCACAAGCGGATTGGCGTTGGTGCACTCCCGTTTTTCCACAAATACATTCCCCACGTGGAGTTTGGCCCAGCCCTTCCGCTTGTTAGCACATAACGGCGAGATCAACACCATTCGTGGCAATCGCGGCTGGATGAAAGCACGTGAAAGTGTGTTGAACAGCGAGGCATTAGGCGACATCAAGAATCTGCGCCCCATTGTACAGGAGGGCATGAGCGATTCCGCCAGCTTGGACAATGTGTTCGAGTTTTTGATTATGAGTGGTTTGACTCTACCACAGGCGATGGCGATACTGATACCGGAAAGTTTCAACGACAAGAACCCCATCAGCGAAGACCTGAAAGCTTTCTACGAATACCACTCCATCTTGATGGAGCCTTGGGATGGTCCTGCCGCCCTACTCTTCTCAGATGGACGCTATGCTGGTGGTATGCTCGACAGAAATGGTCTGCGCCCCAGTCGCTATACCATTACCAAACAAGGTATGATGGTGGTGGCATCGGAAGTGGGTGTGATGGACTTCGAGCCTGGCAATGTGGTCAGCAAGGGTCGCCTGCAGCCTGGCAAGATCCTGCTCATCGACACACAGGAAGGAAAGGTCTATTATGATGGCGAGATCAAGGAACAGTTGGCCAAGGCGCATCCCTACCAGCAGTGGTTGAACGAGAACCGTGTGCAGTTGGAGAAGCTGAAGAGCGGTCGCCATGTGGAGAACAGTGTGAGCCATCTTGAAAGCAAGCTGGTGAACTTCGGCTTCGGCCAGGAGGACATCGACCGCACCATTGTGCCGATGGCTACAACAGCTCAGGAACCTGTGTCGGCGATGGGAAACGACACCCCATTGGCTGTCATCAGCGATCGTCCACAGCCTTTCTTTAACTATTTCCGTCAGCAATTCGCCCAAGTGACCAACCCAGCCATCGACCCCATCCGCGAGGAACTGGTGATGAGCCTGACGGAGTACATCGGTGCCGTGGGGACAAATATTCTGACCCCTGACGCTGCTAACTGCAAGATGGTGCGCCTTCCGCAACCCGTGCTGACAAACACCCAGCTTGACATCCTCTGCAATATCCGTTACAAGGGGTTCAAGACGCGCAAGCTGGCTATGCTCTTCGATATCGGGAGAGGTGCAAGCGGTCTTCGTCAGGCCCTTGACGACCTCTGCCATGCTGCCGAGGCATCGGTGGACGAGGGCGTGAACTACATCATCCTCAGCGACCGCGACATCGACGACCGCCATGCTGCCATTCCCTCGCTGCTTGCCGTGTCGGCCGTACACCATTATCTGATTTCCGTGCAGAAGCGCGTGCAGACCGCCCTCATCGTGGAGAGCGGCGAGATTCGCGAGGTGATGCACGCCGCCCTGCTGCTGGGCTATGGCGCCAGTGCCATCTGCCCGTACATGACCTTCGCCGTGCTTGATGACCTTGTCCGACGTAATAAGATTCAGGAGGAGTACGTTACTGCCGAGGCCAACTACATCAAGGCCGTCGATAAGGGTCTGAAGAAAATCATGTCGAAGATGGGTATCTCAACCATCCGCTCGTATCGTGGTGCCAAGATTTTTGAGAGCATCGGTCTCGGCGAGGATTTGCTGCGACGCTACTTCGGTACCGAGGTGAGCACTATCGGAGGCATCGGACTGCGCGACATTGCTAACGATGCCATCCGTATGCACGACATGGCGTTTGAGTCGCCCCAGGCGGACGGTATTCTCCCCAACAACGGCCAGTTCGCCTGGCGCAAGGACGGCATCCTTCATGCCTGGAACCCCGAAACCATCGCCAATCTGCAGATTGCCACCCGCCTCGGGTCGTACACGAAGTTCAAGGAATGGGCGAAGATGGTCGATGAAAAGGAGCGCCCCATCTTCCTCCGCGATTTCCTAGGCTTCAAGCGAGCCACGGTGCCGACGCCCATCGACGACGTGGAGCCTGTGGAGAGCATTGTGCGCCACTTTGTGACGGGTGCCATGAGCTTTGGCGCACTGAGCATCGAGGCACACGAGGCCTTGGCGCTGGCCATGAACCGCCTCGGCACACGCAGTAACACGGGCGAGGGCGGCGAGGACAATGCCCGCTATCACACTGAGGTGGACGGCGTGAGCCTCTCGTCAAAGACCAAGCAGATTGCCAGTGGACGTTTCGGCGTCACGGCTGAATATCTGGTGAATGCCGAGGAGATACAGATCAAGGTGGCGCAGGGTGCCAAGCCCGGCGAGGGCGGTCAGCTGCCTGGTTTCAAGGTGAACAAGATCATTGCCAAGACGCGCAATGCCATCGAGGGCATCTCGCTCATCTCGCCTCCGCCACATCACGACATCTACTCCATCGAGGATTTGGCGCAGCTCATTTTCGACCTTAAGAACATCAATCCCACCGCAGCTGTCAGCGTTAAGCTGGTGGCCGAGAGCGGTGTGGGTACCGTTGCCGCAGGGGTGGCCAAGGCCAAGGCCGATCTGATTGTCATCAGCGGTGCTGAAGGCGGCACCGGCGCCAGCCCTGCCAGCAGCATGCGCTTTGCAGGCATACCGCCCGAGATTGGCCTTGCCGAGACGCAGCAGACGCTGGTGATGAACGGTCTGCGCAACCAAGTGCGTCTCCAGACCGACGGCCAACTGAAGACGGCCAAGGACGTCGTCATCATGGCCATGCTGGGTGCCGACGAGTTCTCTTTCGGCACGCTGCCGCTCATCGTGCTGGGCTGTGTGATGATGCGAAAGTGCAACACCAACACCTGCCCGGTGGGTGTGGCCACGCAGGACGAACGTCTGCGAGCCCGTTTCATGGGAAGGGCTGACTATGTCGTCAACTTCTTCACTTTTCTTGCCCAGCAGGTACGCGAATATCTTTCCGCCATCGGCGTCCATAGCTTGAAAGAGATTATCGGGCGGACAGACCTTATCGAGGTACTTACCGACACAGCCACTGACAAGCAACGGACCATAGACTTTGCTCGTCTGCTCCACAGGCCTGAGACGGACAAACCGCTTTATTGGGACCGCGGGGCGTTCACCCACGTCAGCGGCGTGATGGACGAAGACATCATCCGGGCGGCGCAGCCTGCCATCCAGCGTCAGGAAGAGGTGAACCTCGACTATACCATCCGCAATACCGACCGCGCTGTGGGCACCATGCTGTCGGGCGTCATTGCCAAAAAGTATGGCGAGGCAGGGCTTCCCGACGGCACCGTCACGCTTAGGTTCAAGGGCTCGGCGGGGCAGTCGTTTGGCGCTTTCGCCGTGAAGGGCTTGCGTCTCCGGCTCGAAGGCGAGTGCAACGACTATTTTGGCAAGGGACTCTCCGGCGGGAGCATCAGCATCGTTCCGCCTGTGCGACGCAGCGATGACTTCGTGGCGGACCGGAATATCATTGCCGGCAACACAGGCCTCTATGGTGCCACCTCAGGCGAATTGTATGTGAATGGCCGCGTAGGCGAACGTTTCGCCGTACGTAACTCGGGAGCTACGGCTGTCGTGGAAGGTGCCGGCGACCACTGTTGCGAATATATGACTGGCGGTCGGGTGGTCGTGCTGGGCACTACGGGCCGCAACTTTGCTGCCGGCATGAGCGGCGGAGTGGCTTACGTGTACGACCCGGGCCACACGTTCGACTATTACTGCAACATGGACATGGTGGAACTCGGCCTCGTGGAGGATGCCGCCAGCCGCAAGGAGTTGCTGGAGCTTGTCCGCCGTCACTACCTCCATACCGGCAGCCCGTTGGCAGGGCAGTTGCTCGACGACTGGAGCCGCCATGTGGAAGACTTCATACAGGTCGTCCCCATCGAATATAAGCGAGTGCTTGAAGAGGAGAAAATGCAGGCGTTGCAGCGCAAGATAGCCGAAGTGCAACGTGACTACTAGGCGCCTTCGGCGCAATTGATAATTGACAATTGACAATTGATAATTTGGGTTTAACGTTTAATGTTTAACGTTTAACGAACACGTCCTCAGAACTTTTTTTCTTAATTCTTAATTCTTAACTCTTAACTAAAATAATGGGAAATCCGAAAGCTTTTCTGACTGTGCCTCGTAAGGAGGCAGGCTATCGTCCTGTGCACGATCGCATCCACGACTTCGGTGAAGTGGAGCAGACGCTGAACACCCGCGACCGTCAGGAACAGGCGAGCCGCTGCATGGACTGCGGAGTGCCTTTCTGCCACTGGGCATGCCCGTTGGGAAACAAGGATCCCGAGTGGAACGATGCCCTCTATCGTGGCGAATGGGAATCGGCCTATAAGCTGCTGACGGCCACAAACCCTTTTCCTGAGTTCACGGGGCGTATCTGCCCCGCCCTCTGCGAGAAAGCCTGCGTGCTCTATCATACCACCGGCGAAGCGGTGACCAACCGCGAAAACGAAGCGGCCATCACGGAACGCGCCTTTGCCGAAGGGTATGTCACTATTCGGCATCCTGAACGGATGGGGAAACGCGTGGCTGTGGTGGGAAGCGGTCCTTCAGGACTCGCAGCCGCCAATGCCCTGAACCACATGGGCTACACCGTCACCGTCTTTGAAAAGAACGAAGCTGCCGGCGGTCTGCTCCGCTACGGCATACCCAACTTCAAGCTTAACAAGAAAATCATCGACCGCCGCATCTCCGTCATGGAGCAGGAGGGGGTGGAGTTTTGCTACGGCTGCACCGTAGCAATTGATAATGGAAAATTGATAATTGATAATGGCTCTGCTGATAAAGATTCACAATTATCAATTATCAATTTTCCATTTGATGCAATTGTTATTGCATCAGGCACTCCCACGGCCCGAGACCTACGAGTTCCCGGCCGCGAATTAAAGGGTGTTCACCTTGCACTTGAACTGCTGTCGCAGCAAAACCGTGTGCTGGCTGGCAGGGAGTTTCCGGAGGAGGAGCGCGTCACGGCAAAGGGAAAGGATGTTCTTGTCATTGGCGGTGGCGACACGGGGTCGGACTGCATCGGCACGGCTCACCGTCAGGGTGCACGGTCGGTCACGCAGATTGAAATCATGCCCCAACCCCCTGTGGGACACAACCCCGCTACGCCCTGGCCGGGCTGGCCTGTCATCCTCAAGACCACCAGCAGCCACGAAGAGGGCTGTACGCGCCGTTGGAATATCAACACCTTGGAGTTTTTGGGTAAGGATGGACGGCTTACCGGTGTCCGCGTCCAGCCCATCGAGTGGGAGCCCAATCCCGCAGGCGGACGGCCTGTGATGGCCCCGGCGGGTGAGCCGGAGGTCATCAAGGCGGAACTCGCGCTGCTGGCGATGGGTTTTCTGAAGCCAGAGCACCCGCAGTATCCTGAGGGCGTTTTCGTTTGTGGCGATGCAGCCAGCGGTGCCAGCCTTGTCGTCCGTGCCATAGCTAGCGGACTTGACACGGCGAGGAAGGTGGATGCCTATGTCGGGGGACTTAATTCCTAATTCTTTTAATGAAAAAAAACGAAAAATGAAGAATGAAGAATGAAAAATAAAAGGTCCTGTATACAAAGTTCCCTTTCCTCTGACGGCGTTTCCGCTGGCAAAGCTATTTATTCTTCATTCTTCATTTTTCATTCTTCATTAAACGTATAATATTAATTCCTAATTTTTAATTTTTTTTATGCTCCCCTTCACCAAGATGCACGGCTGCGGCAACGACTATATCTATGTCGATACCACGCGTTACCCCGTTGCCGACCCTGCCAGCGCCGCCCGCCGGTGGAGCGACCGTCACACGGGAATCGGTAGCGACGGACTGGTGCTCATTGGGCATAGTGCCGCAGGTTTTACGATGCGCATCTTCAATGCCGACGGCTCAGAGGCGATGATGTGTGGCAACGCCTGTCGGTGCATCGGAAAGTACCTTTACGAAAAGCGTCTCACCACCGACACCGTGATCCCCCTTCATACGGCATCGGGCGTTAAGGTGCTGGAGCTGGATGTCCGCGAGGGCAAGGTGGCGGCTGTGACGGTGGATATGGGAGAGCCGGTGTTTGAGAACCGGGTGCAGTATAGGCCTAAAATCTTGGAGCAGCGAGAGCAAAAGAGCTTGCTCATTTTGCCGAGTCGTGACAAGATAAGACGAAGTCAAGGTGGGAGGCTTCCTGACGGGCTGTTCGTGTCGATGGGGAATCCTCACTATGTCGTTTTTACAGACGATGTGGACAGCGTGGAGACTCTGGGGCGGGAACTGGAACACCACACGGCCTTTCCCGAACGTTGCAACATTGAGTTTGCCGATGTACGTCCAGATGGTATCCGGGTGCGGGTGTGGGAACGCGGAAGCGGCATCACCATGGCCTGCGGGACGGGAGCTTGTGTCGTCGGCGTTGCAGCCGCCCGGACAGGCCGTGCAGGGCGACAGAGCCGCATCATCATGGATGGCGGGGAATTGGGCATTGAATGGTGCGAACGAGACAATCACGTCCGTCTGACAGGGCCTGCCGAATTTGCCTTCGAAGGCGAAGTAGAGATATAATTATCCATTGTCAATTATCAATTAGAAAAGTATGGCATTAGTCAACGACCATTTCCTGAAGCTGCCGGGGGCGGGCTATTTGTTTGCAGATGTGGCGAAGAGGGTGAACATCTTCAAGGCGCAGCACCCGAAGTCGGACGTCATCAGCCTGGGCATCGGCGATGTCACGCAGCCGCTCTGTCCCGCTGTCATAGAGGCTTTGCACCGCGCAGCGGACGAGATGGCCAGCGCAGCCACCTTCCGCGGCTATGGCCCTGAACAAGGGTATGATTTCCTGCGTGATGCCATCCTCCGGGGTGATTTCCTGTCACGCGGCATCCATTTGGAGCGTGACGAAATCTTCGTCAACGACGGGGCAAAGTCGGACACGGGCAACTTCCAAGAACTTATCCGCTGGGACAACAGCATTGCCGTCACCGACCCTATCTATCCGGTGTATATCGATTCGAACGTAATGATAGGCCGTGCCGGCACGAGGGGCGACGACGGACGCTGGTCGAACGTCATCTACCTGCCCTGTACGGCCGAGAACGGCTTTGTGCCCGAGCTGCCCCAGCAGCGGGTGGACGTCATCTACCTCTGCTATCCCAACAACCCTACGGGTACGGCGCTCAGCCGCGACGAGCTGCGACGCTGGGTCAGCTATGCCCTCAGGAACGATGCCCTCATCTTCTTCGACGCTGCCTACGAGGCCTATATCCAGCACGACGACGTGCCCCACAGCATCTACGAGATAAAGGGTGCACGGCGCTGCGCCGTCGAGTTTCACAGCTATTCCAAGACGGCAGGGTTCACGGGCGTCCGTTGCGGCTACACCGTGGTGCCGAAGGAGGTGACAGTGAGCACGTTGACGGGCGAGCGCATAGCCCTGAATCCGTTGTGGAACCGTCGGCAGTGTACGAAGTTTAACGGCACCAGCTATCTGAGCCAACGCGCCGCCGAGGCCATCTATACCCCAGAAGGACGCGAGCAGGTCAGGCAGACCATCGATTATTACATGCAGAATGCCCGCCACATCCGTGAAACCCTGTGCAGCATCGGCATGAAGGTCTATGGAGGCGAGGACGGGCCCTACCTCTGGGTGCGCACGCCGGCGGGGATGACCTCGTGGCGCTTCTTCGAACAGATGCTCTACAACGCCCATGTGGTCTGCACGCCTGGCGTCGGCTTCGGACCCTCGGGCGAGGGATATGTCCGCCTCACCGCCTTCTGCTCACGCGAACGCACCGAAGAGGCGCTCGAAAGAATCACAAATTACTATTAACCCCAGCAAATTTTTCATTCTTCATTTTTAATTTTTTACAGCAATGGAATCACTAAGAACACAGGTTGTCGGAGAGGCATTCAAGAAGAAGCCCCTCGACGTGGAAACGCCGGCTGAACGCCCTTGCGAGTATTTTGCAAAACACGTGTTTAACCGCGAGAAAATGTACAAGTACCTGACAAAGGACATCTATGAAAAGATGATGTCCGTCATCGACGGCGGTGCGGGGCTTGACCGCCAGGTGGCCGACGCGGTGGCTGCCGGCATGATGCAGTGGGCCCGCGAGAACGGCGTCACACACTATACGCACTGGTTCCAGCCCCTCACCGAAGGCACCGCTGAGAAGCACGACAGCTTCATCGAGCACGACGGCAAGGGGGGCATGATAGAGGAGTTCAGCGGCAAGCTGCTGGTGCAGCAGGAGCCGGACGCCTCGTCGTTCCCCAGCGGCGGTATCCGCAGCACCTTCGAGGCGCGCGGCTACTCGGCCTGGGACCCCACCAGCCCCGT
The DNA here is from genome assembly GCA_024697785.1 of Bacteroidaceae bacterium. Taxonomy (GTDB): domain Bacteria; phylum Bacteroidota; class Bacteroidia; order Bacteroidales; family Bacteroidaceae; genus UBA1189. The sequence goes on from JAILEU010000199.1 coordinate 9,308, forward strand.
CTTCATCATTGACGACACGCTCATCATCCCCACCGTGTTCATTTCTTACTCAGGCGAATCGCTCGACTACAAAGCTCCGCTGCTGCGGGCGCTGAAGGCCGTCAACGTGGCAGCAACGGAGGTGTGCCATTACTTCGACCCTGCAGTGAAGAAGGTCACCAGCAACCTCGGCTGGGAGCAGGAGTACTTCCTTGTGGACGAAGGCTTGTACGCCGCCCGCCCCGACTTACTGCTGACGGGCCGCACGCTGATGGGGCACGACAGCGCCAAGAACCAGCAGATGGACGACCACTACTTCGGCTCCATCCCCGAGCGCGTCGCTGCCTTCATGCGCGACCTTGAGATTCAGGCGCTCGAACTCGGCATCCCCTGTAAGACGCGCCACAACGAGGTGGCTCCCAACCAGTTCGAGATGGCTCCTATCTTTGAGGACACGAACCTCGCCGTGGACCACAACATGCTGCTGATGTCGCTGATGAAGCGCGTGGCCCGCAAGCACGGCTTCCGCGCCCTGCTTCACGAAAAGCCTTTTGCCGGCATCAACGGCAGCGGCAAGCACAACAACTGGAGCCTCTCGACCGACACAGGCGTGCTGCTCCATGCCCCCGGCAAGACACCCGAGCAGAACCTCCGCTTCGCCGTATTCATCGTGGAGACGCTGATGGGCGTCTGGAAGCACAACGGCTTGCTGAAGGCCAGCATCATGAGCGCCACCAACGCTCACCGTCTGGGCGCCAACGAGGCTCCGCCTGCCATCATCTCCAGCTTCCTCGGCAAGCAGCTGAGCGAGCTGCTCGACCATATTGAGAAGGCCGACAAGGACGACCTCTTCCAGATGGACGGCAAGCAGGGCATGAAGCTCGACATCCCCGAGATTCCTGAACTGCTGATTGACAACACCGACCGCAACCGCACCAGCCCGTTTGCCTTCACGGGCAACCGCTTCGAGTTCCGTGCCGTGGGCAGCGAGGCCAACTGCGCCAGCGGCATGATTGCGCTGAACACCGCCGTGGCTGAGGCCCTGACGGACTTCAAGCGCCGTGTGGATGAGCGGATAGCAGCGATAGTGAAGAATCCGGAGTTCACGGAGGGCAAACACAACGCCACGTTCCATGCCATCATCGACATCCTCCGCGAGGACATCAAGACGTGCAAGCCCATCCGTTTCGACGGCAATGGCTACAGCGACGAATGGAAGGCCGAGGCTGCCCGGCGTGGGCTCGACACCGAAACCAGCTGCCCCGTCATCTTCGAGCGCTACCTCAACGCGGACAGCATCGCCATGTTCGAAAGCATGGGCGTGATGACGAAGAAGGAACTCGAGGCCCGCAACGAGGTGAAATGGGAGACCTACACCAAGAAGATTCAGATTGAGGCCCGCGTCCTCGGCGACCTTTCCATGAACCACATCATCCCCGTGGCAACCCGTTATCAGAGCCAGCTGCTGAACAACGTGGAGCGCATGCATGGCGTCTTCCCTGCCGAGAAGGCCGACGAGCTCAGCGCCCGCAACATGAAGCTCATTGAGGAGATTGCCTTCCGTACCAGCAGCATCGAGACACAGGTGGAGGAGCTTGTGGCAGCCCGCAAAGTGGCTAACAAAATCGACGATGAGCATCGGAAGGCCATTGCCTATCACGACACCATCGCTCCCATGCTGGACACCATCCGTCGGCAGATTGACAAGCTGGAGCTCATTGTGGACGACGCTCTCTGGCCCCTGCCGAAGTACCGCGAGCTGCTTTTCATCCGGTAAAACCGCGGGTTAAGACTGTGCTATTCCTTATATAATAGCAGCGGGCAGCTTCCTTCCCTATCGTCCAAAGCCGTTGGGACACGTGTCCTAACTTGTTGGGACACCTTGCCTAACCCGTTAGGACAGGTGTCCCAAGCGCTTTGGTGCAGCTAAAGCGGTAAGCCCATACCGAAGGGCTGTCCTCTCAGCGTCAAACGCTAATTTCTCAGAATCAAACGCTACGCCGCCAGCATCAAACGCTAATTTCCCAGCATTAAACGCTGGACGCACAGCGTTAGAAAGAAACCGATTTACACATTCTTTTTCGTCAAATCCCATTCAAACACCATTCTCGCGCCGTTTTGTGACAATTGTGACAATTAGACAGCCATTTTGCGCACGCTTTCTGCGGGAACGGCGACCCCATCGGGCGATTTGGGATGTTCATGCGGGGCGGTTTGGAAACGGTTTTATGGATAAAAGTAGCAGTTTTTACTAAAAAATGATGAAAAATGAGTAGAAAATGATGAAAATAGAGATAAAAATATAGGATAATATATAGATAATAATTTATTATCTTATTCATTTTCTTATACTTATCTTTTCATCGCCCCCATTTTCAGCGTCCGAAGTGCGTAAAAAACGACTGTCTAATTGTCACAATTGTCACAACTGTTAAAAAACGCCTGAAAACCCCTTCATTTTCAACGCTTTTTTTGACGGAAAACGCTCAAAAATCGGGGAAAGAGCCACATTTGACTTCGTCTTATCTTGTCGCGACTGACCTCCGGTCTTCCTCCTTCGCGACTCGGCAGAGATTGTGCAAGCACATCTCTGCTCTCGCTGCTCCGTCGGTTCGGCAAAATGAGCAAGCTCTTTTGCGCTCGCTGCTCCAAGATTTCGGCTGTGGAATTGTCACAACCGCGGGCAGGGATTAGGATGCTATGAATGCCTCCACGTCGTCGGCGTGGTAGGGGATGAGCTGCTCGCCAAGCACACGGCAGCCGTCGGGGGTGATGAGCAGGTCGTCCTCGATGCGGATGCCGCCGAAGTCGCGATAGGTGTCCAGCAGGTCGTAGTTGATGAACTCCCCCAGCAGCCCCTCGCCACGCCACTGGTCGATGAGGGCGGGGATGAAGTAGATGCCGGGCTCGTCGGTGAGCACCCATCCGGGCTGGATGCGGCGTCCGCAGCGAAGGCAGTTGGTGCCGAACTGGGTGCTGGGCCGTACCTCGTCGTCAAAGCCCACATACACCTGGCCGAGGCCTTCCATATCGTGAACGTCCATACCCATCATGTGGCCCAGTCCGTGCTGGAGGAACATCGCGTGGGCGCCTGCTGCTACGGCATCCTCCACGTTGCCGCGCATCAGCCCGAGGTCCTTCAGCCGCTCCGTCATCAGGCGGCAGACGTCGAGGTGCATGTCGAGCCACTTCACGCCAGGACGGGCCTTGCGGGTGACGAGGTCGTGGCAGGCGACGACGATGTCGTAGATGTCGCGCTGGCGGGGCGTGAATCGGCCGCTGACGGGGGTGACGCGGGTGTTGTCGGAGCAGTAGTGGTTCACCGTCTCGGCACCTGCATCGACGAGCAGCAGCCGTCCCTCCTCAAGGGGGCGCAGGGAGGGCGAGCCGTGGAAAATCTCACCGTGCTGGCTGACGATGCTGCTGAACGACACCTTGGCTCCCCTGCCTACGGCAATGCCCTCCATCAGTCCTGCAATGGCCTTCTCGGTGTTGCCTGGACGGACGGCCCGCATAGCTGCCGTGTGCATCGCATAGCCGATGGCCATGGCCCGCTCAATCTCGCGGATCTCCTCGGCTGTCTTCACGGCACGCATATCGACCACCGCCTTGATGAGCGCCACGCTGGCACGTGCCCGTGTCTCCAAGGGGTGGATGCCGAGCAGGTCGGCGAGCTGAATCATCGTGTCGTGGCGGTAGGGGGGCAGGTAGTGGACCGTCTGCCCCTTGGCCCGCGCTCCGTCGATGAGGCTTTTCAGCGTGCTCATCGGGGCCGACTGACCGACGCCTGCTTCCAGGGCAAGGTCGTGGACCGAGGGCACGAAGCCCGTCCAGATGATATCCTCGATGTCTTGGTCGTCGCCGATGAGCCACTCCTCGCCTGTGTCGGCATCGATGACGCCTGCCAGCCCTTCACGGTGCTGGGCGAAGAAGTAGAGGAACGACGAGTCCTGACGGTGAGGCCCGTAGGCATTGGCAGGGTAGTTGCAGGGCGCTTCGTTGTTGCCCATAATGACAATGAGCCCGCTGCCGACCTTCTGGCGCAGCGTGGCACGGCGTGTGATGTAGGTTTCCTTGGAGAAAAGCATGATGGTTTTTAGTTGAAAGTTGAGAGTTGAAAGTTGAGAGTTGAAAGTTACCTTTCACCTTTGATTTTTGGTTTAACGTTTAACGTTTAATGTTTAACGAACACGTCCTATGAATCAAGTTTAACGAAATTCTTACATCTTACATCTTACATCTTACATCTTACCTCTTTATATCCAGCGCTGGGCTTTGTACCAGGCGATGGTCTCGGCGACGCCGCGGTCGAGGGGGTAGTCGGCATGGAAGCCGAGCTCTTCTTCCAAGGGGCGGGTGTCGCAGATCCAGTTGCGCTGGCTGAGGATGCGGTACTTGTCGTTGTTGAGGGTGACGGCCCGGCCGGAAAGGCGGCTGTAGAGGCTGCCGGCGGAACAGGCGATGCGCCCCAGCCAGAGGGGAGCCGTGATGCGCAGGACAAAGCGGCGGCCCAGGTTCTGACGGACAAGCTCGCTGAAGTCGGTGCTGCTGTGGACATCGCCGTCGCTGACGAAATAGGCACGCCCCGTGACGCCCTTGTCGATAGCGAGAAAAACCGCCTTGACAAGGTCGCGGACGTAGATGAACGTGATGTCCTGATGCTTGTAGCCCAGCGCAAAGTCAAACCCGCGCTTGATGCCCTTGACCATCAGGAAATAGTCCTTCTCGCGTGGGCCATAGACGCCTGTGGGACGGAAGATGACCCACGGGAAACGACCGGGCGCGTCCTGCAGGTAGTTCTCGACACAGAGCTTGCTGACGCCGTAGGCGGTGTTGGGCGCAGGCTCGTCGTCGCCACAGATGGGGCTGTGGGGCATGCGTTCGTGCTGAGGGCCCCAGGCGCCGAGCGAACTGAGGAAGATGAACTGCCTGGGCACCATGCGCTGGTGGATCAGCGCATCGATGAAGTTACGCGTGCCGACGAAGTTGGTCTGGTAGAACACCTCCTTGCCCGGACACTTGGTAGCCCCTGCGCAATGGATGATGTAGTCCCATCCGCCGTTCTGCTCGCGCTGGAAGTCCGACAGCTGCTGGCGCAGGTGGTCGATGTGGGCATAGTCGAGTTCGACAAAATGGATGCGCTCGTCCTGAAGCCAGGCGCGGCTACTGCTGCTACGGACACCGGCCCACACCTCAAAGCCCTTCTCCAAAGCCTTCTCAACCATGAAGCTACCGATGAAGCCGCTGGCACCTGTCACCAACAGGCGCAGCTTCACTTCAGGAGCTTCCGATTCCCACGAAAAAGAGAGCTGTTTAGCCATTTTACGGTCCGTTTTTTCTTTCGGAATGCAAAAATAGTTCTAATTTCTTAAAACTTGTGCTACGTTTTCCATTTTTTACCTATCTTTGCATAAAAAAACAGAGATACAATGGGAAAATCAGCCGAAAAAAAGGGTCGCCGCATGACCAAGCGCATGCTTACCGCCGCTATGGCAGACATGTTTCAGGAGTATAAGGACGAGGACATCACCCTGAACAAAGTGTATCAGGAGCTACGCCTCAAGACACATCCGCTGAAGATGCTGGCTGCCGACATCATCAAGGAGATGCTCGAAGAGGGTTATATCGAAGAGGGCCGGCGTGGCTACTACCACCTCTCTGCCGCCTACGGGCAGAACGAGGCCGAAGCAGCCGAGGAGAGCATCATCGGCAAGCAGTTCGTCGGGACGCTGAAGGTCGACAGGAACTATGCCTACCTGATCACCAACAGCCGCGAGCTGCCGGGCGACATCTTCATCCCCAAGGAGCGGCTGAAGGGTGGCAAGAGCGGCGAAAAGGCTGTGGTGAAGGTGGTCGACTGGCCGGGCAACGCCCGCAACCCCATCGGCACCGTCGTCGATATCCTCGGCAAGAGCGGCGACAACAACACCGAGATGCACGCCATCCTGGCCGAGTTCGGCTTGCCCTACGTCTATCCGAAAGCCGTCGAGGACGCCGCGGGACACATCTCCGACGTGATTTCGGAAGCCGACATCGCTCAGCGCGAGGACTTCCGCGACGTGCTCACCTTCACCATCGACCCCCACGACGCCAAGGACTTCGACGACGCCCTCTCCATCCGCCGCATGAAGGACGGACAATGGGAGATCGGCGTGCACATCGCCGACGTCACCCACTATGTGAACGAGGGCGGCATCATCGACAAGGAGGCTCAGAAGCGCGCCACAAGCGTCTATCTCGTCGACCGCACCATCCCCATGCTGCCCGAACGGCTTTGCAACTACATCTGCTCGCTCCGCCCCGACGAGGACAAGCTCTGCTATGCCGTCATCGTCCACATGGACGACAAGGGCCGCGTGCGCTACAACAAAATCGTCCACACCGTCATACGCAGCAACCGCCGCTATAACTACGAGGAGGTTCAGGCCATCATCGACCGCGAGCTCGAGAAAGAGCGTCACCCCTACGGCACCTTCAAGGATAAGACCGCTGCGCCGCTGCCGGGCGACGAGTATGCCGCCGAGCTGATGACCCTCCACCGGCTGGCACAGATCCTCCGTGCCGAGCGCTTCGCTAACGGCTCCATCGCCTTCGACCGCGTCGAAGTCGGCTTCGACATCGACGAGAAAGGCCACCCCATCAGCGTCCATCTCAAGGAACAGACCGAGAGCCACCAGCTGATTGAGGAGTTCATGCTGCTCGCCAACCGCATCGTAGCCACCACCATCGGCAAAGTGCCCTCGAAGCAGCAGAAGGTGTTCCCCTACCGCATCCACGACCTTCCCGACAGCGAGAAGCTGGAGAACGTGGCCCACTTCGTAGCCCGCTTCGGCTACAAGCTCAAGGCAACGGGCGACAAGCAGGCCGTCACGCAGAGCATCAACCGTCTGCTGGCCGACGTCAAGGGCAAGAAAGAGCAGAACCTCGTGGAGACAATCTCGCTGAAGGCCATGCAGAAAGCCCGCTACAGCACCGACAACATAGGCCACTACGGACTGGCCTTCGACTACTACACCCACTTCACCTCGCCCATCCGCCGCTATCCCGACATGATGGTCCATCGCCTGCTTAACCGCTATCTGGCGGGCGGACGAAGCGTCTCAAAAGCCAAGTACGAGGAGCTCTGCGACCACTCAAGCGCCATGGAGCAGCTGGCAGCCTCGGCCGAGCGTGCCAGCATCAAGTACAAGCAGGTGGAATTCATGCAGGACCGCATGGGCCAGGTGTTCGATGCCGTCATCAGCGGCGTCACCGAGTGGGGACTCTACGCCGAAATCACCGAGAACAAATGCGAAGGCCTCATCCCCATGCACGACCTGAGCGACGACTTCTACGAGTTCGACGAGCGCAACTACTGCCTTGTCGGCCGTCGCACCCATCGCCGCTATTCCCTGGGCGACCCCGTGCAGGTAGAGGTAGCCCGCTGCGACCTGGATAAGAAACAGCTAAACTTCGCCCTCGTTGAATAATCCCCCCGTTCATCCGGAAATTCCGTAATTCCGTGATTCCGTAAATCCGTAAATCTGTAAATCCGTAAATCCGTGATTCCAGCCCCCAAAAAAATGATTCGAATGGCCGACAACAACGATTTCCGCGAAAAGGCAGCACAGCTTCGCCGGCAGTCCATGAACATGGGCACGGTGCTGGGCGTTTATTACATCGTCAAGTTCTGCCTCTTCCCCCTGAGCATGACGTCCGGCGCCCTGGGCATGCTGTTCATCGTGCTGACGCTCATGGTGCCCTTTGTGGTCTGGCGCATGATGAGGCGCTACCTTCAGGCCGCCGTGCCCGAGGGCATGCCGTTCGTTGTGGCGTGGACGTTCGCCCTGCGCATCTTCTTCTTCGCATCGCTGCTGGTGGCCGTCGCCCACTATGTCTATTTCGCCTACATCGATGGCGGCGCATTGGCCAAGGCCTACATGGACAGCCTCGCCACGCTGCGAGGAACCCCCGTGGAGGGCATCGGCGACCCGCTGGCGTGGCAGAACCAGCTCGACATGCTGGAGAAGACGTTCCAGTCCATCGCTGCCCTCACCCCCATCCAGCTGGTGATGCAGCTCTTTGTCAACAACCTCTTCTGGGGCAGCATAGCCGCCCTCTTCATCGCCCTGCTTGTCATGCGCCGTCCCGTCCTCAAACCGTGAACAGTTTTGAAGTATGATGTAAGAAGTATGATGTATGAGCATGCTGCAGTTAAATCGTCAAATCGTAAATAAATAGTCAATCGTAAATCGTCAAATCGTAAATAGTTTCATGGATCTTTCAGTTGTTGTTCCGCTTTACAACGAAGCCGAGTCGCTCCCCGAGCTGCACGCCTGGATTAAGCGCGTGATGGACGAGCACGGCTTCACCTACGAAATCATCTTTGTCAACGACGGCAGCACCGACGAGTCGTGGGACGTCATCGAACGTCTCCATGCCGCCAACCCCGAGGTGAAAGGCATCAAGTTCCGCCGCAACTACGGCAAGAGCCCCGCGCTCTTCTGCGGCTTCCGCCGAGCCCAGGGCGACGTCGTCATCACCATGGATGCCGACCTGCAGGACTCTCCCGACGAGATACCCGAGTTGCGGCGCATGATTGTCGAGGACGGCTACGACCTCGTCAGCGGCTATAAGCAGAAACGCTACGATCCCCTCTCGAAGACCATCCCCACCAAGCTGTTCAACGCCACCGCACGCAAGGTCAGCGGCATACACAACCTCCACGACTTCAACTGCGGACTGAAGGCCTACCGCCGCGAGGTCGTCAAGAGCATCGAGGTCTATGGCGAGATGCATCGCTACATCCCCTATCTGGCCAAGAACGCCGGCTTCACCCGCATCGGCGAGAAGGTCGTCCACCATCAAGCCCGCAAGTACGGCAAGACCAAGTTCGGCCTCGACCGCTTCGTCAACGGCTACCTCGACCTGCTGACGCTCTGGTTCCTCAGCAAGTTCGGCGTCAAGCCCATGCACTTCTTCGGCCTCTGGGGCTCGGTGATGTTCATCGTCTGCTTCATCATCATCGTCTGCCTGCTCGTCGCCCGTCTCGTAAGCCACCTCTTCCTCACCAACAGCGTGTGGTTCTTCCTGGCGCTGGTGGGCATGGTGCTCGGCACGCAGATGTTCCTCACCGGCTTCATCGGCGACCTCATCAGCCGCAACTCCGAAAGCCGCAACAACTACAACGTCGAGAAGGAGCTATGAGCAGCCTCACCTCTCCGTCGCTTAGGCCCCTGAAGTCCTTCCGCCTTGCAGCAGTCCTGACGGCTGTCATGCTCCTCGCCGCCTGCGGAGGCGACGACTGCGTCATAAACAACACCGTCACGGCCAACATGGCCTTCTACCTGTCCGACGGCAACCCCTGCCAGATCAACGACACGCTGACGGTCTCCGTCGTCCGTGTCCAAGGCGACTCGGTGGTGCTCAACCGCAAGCTGGGGGCTACGGGCCTCTCCTTCCCCCTGGGCTACGCCAGCGCGTGCGATACCTTCGTCTTCCGCTTCGCCCGCATGGGCGTCAGCGACACGGTCTTCATCCGCCACGACAACCACCCCTACTTCATCTCGCTCGACTGCGGCACGGCCATGTTCCACACCCTCACCGCTGCCGACTGCACCCATCGCCTGATGCAGTCCGTCGTCATCACCCATCCCGAAATCAACTACGATGCGCAAGAAAACATTCAGCTTGTGTTTGGCAATTAGCCTGTTGGCATCGCTCTCGCTTCGTGCCGAAGACGAGCTTCCCTTCTTCCGTGGGGTGTCCGTCTCAGCCGATGTGTTCGGCTGGATTTACCCCATCTTCGTCAGCGATGCCTACTACAACAACGAGGTGTCGCTGTCCGCCAACCTGCTGAACCGCTTCTTTCCCGTCGTTGAGACCGGCTACGGCCATTGCAACACCGTGGGCGAGCTCTACGGCATCCGCTACACCACTGCCGCCCCCTATTTCCGCGTGGGGCTCGACTACAACCTCCAGTACAAAAACCCCTCGCCCGCAGGCTTCATCTTCTGCGGCGTCCGCGCAGGCTACAGCCGCAGCACCTACGACGTCTCCGCCCCGCCCGTCACCGACCCCGTCAGCGGCCTCGCCGTACCCTTCCAGCTCAGCGCCGTGCCCTGCCGCGCCCTGTGGGGCGAAGCGCTGGTCGGCATCCGCACCCACGTCTGGCGCGGCTTCCACCTCGGATGGACCATACGCTACAAGCGCCTCTTCTCCAACTGCACCTCCCAGAACGGCAACCCCTGGTTCATCCCCGGCTACGGCGTCCACGGCACGGAGACCTTCGGCGCCACCTACCAACTGATATGGAACTTCTGATAGATTTGGTTTTAGTTGGGGTCTATGGTCTATAGTCTATGGTCATTCGCTTTTCGCGGCCTCTGGCCGCCACGCCCCAAAAGGGGCGTAAAAAGCTATAGACTATCGACTATAGACTATTGACCAAAATCATAGGACGTGTTCGTTAAACGTTAAACCTTAAACGTTAAACCAAAAATCATAATTCCCAAAGATGTCTCTTGTTGAAATCATTCTCTTGGCCGTAGCGCTGGCAATGGACTGCTTTGCGGTGTCTGTCACGAGCGGGTTGATATTAAAGGAAGTGCGTCTGCGTCCTATCCTGACGATGGCACTCCTATTTGGCCTTTTTCAAGCGTTGATGCCATTGATTGGATGGATGGGAATGAGGTATCTGAGCGGCCTCATCGAGCGTTTCGACCACTGGATAGCCTTCGGCCTGCTGGCCTTCATCGGCGGCAGGATGATCTGGGAGGGCTGCAAGGGAGGCGGAGAGAGCCATTTCGACCCCACGCGCTTGAACGTTGTCCTCGGCTTGGCCGTAGCCACCAGCATCGACGCCCTCGCCATCGGCATCTCGTTTGCCTGCACCGGCATGACCGCCTTCGGCGACATTCTCGCGCCCATCCTCATCATTGGCCTTGTCTCCTTCCTCTTCTCGCTGCTCGGTTCGTTCATCGGCATACGTCTTGGCAGCCGGTTCCACCTTCCTGCCGAGCAGATAGGAGGGGTCATCCTCATCCTCATCGGCATCAAAATCCTTGTCCAACACCTAACCGGAATGGCCTGATATGAACGAAATGAAGAAACCCATCAACTGGCTCATCCTGCTGCTGCTCGCCGTGGGCACCGTCCTCATCCTCCGCCACGACGCTCTCGGCGGCTCGTCCGCAGCCCGCGGCACCTTCCACACCAACCGCGGCTACATCTTCGGCACCGTCTATAAGACCACCTACCAATACAAGACCGACATCCAGCCCCTCATCGAAGCCCGCCTCCACGATGTCGATAACTCCCTCTCGCCCTTCAACGACCACTCCGTCATCACCCGCATCAACAACGGTCAGGACATGCAGACCGACAGCCTCTTCCGCACCGTCTGGCGCAAGGCCGACGAGGTGTGGCGGCTGACGGGCGGCGCCTTCGACATCACCTGCGCCCCCCTCGTCAACGCCTGGGGCTTCGGCTTCCGCACCTCCGCGTTCCCCGACAGCGCCGTCATCGACAGCCTGCTCGCCTTTGTCGGCATGGACAAGGTGCGGCTCGACGGCACCCGCGTCGTCCGCCGCGACCCGCGCACCCTGTTCGACTGCAGCGCCATCGCCAAGGGCTTCGGCTCCGACTGCGTGGCAGCCCTCTACGACAGCCTCGGCATACGCAACTATATGATCGAGATAGGCGGCGAGGTCGTCGTCCACGGCACCAACCCCAAGGGGAACGCCTGGCGCATCGGCATCAACCGCCCCACCGACGACAGCCTCTCCCTCTCCACCGAGCTCGACACCATCCTCACCCTCACCGACTGCGCCCTTGCCACTTCAGGCAACTACCGTAACTTCTACGTGCGCGACGGGCGCCGCTATGCCCACACCGTCGATCCCCGCCACGGCTATCCCGTGCAGCACGCCGTCCTCTCCGCCACCGTCATCGCCCCCACCTGCATGGAGGCCGACGCCCTAGCCACCTCGTTCATGGTCATCGGCGCCGACAGCGCCCGCCAGATTGTCGATGCCCGCCCATCGCTCCGCGCCTACCTCATCCTCGCCGCCCCCGACGACACCACCCGCTACACCACCCTCCGCCTCGGCCATTGGCCCGACGGCGCCCTTAGCGCCTTTGGTGCAATTAAAAACTAAGAATTACGGTTTTTTCGTTAACGAACACGCGGCTGAAAAATCGTTGAACAGACTATCAGACTAACAGATAAAGGTGCTACAAATCTGTTCATTAAACGTTACGCCGACAACGTTTAACTCTATGCCGCCAGCGTTTAACTCTATGCCGCCAGCGTTTAACTCTACGCCGCCGACGTTTAACTCTATGCCGCCAGCGTTTGATGCTATCCCCGCATTGTAGGAATAAGCTGCCGTCATGCAGAAAAGGCCATTTGGGGTTAGTGATTAGTGGTTAGGGTCAAGGCTGGCGCAGCAAAAAACGCTAACCCCTCACCCCTAACCTCTAACCCAATTTTCCTATTGTTTGAGTATATTTATAAACAGCGCCCCTGTTTATATAAACACGGCCCCTGTTTATATAAACGCGGCCCGTGTTTATAAACCGCCTCCTACTCGCGGAAAAAAAGATAAGACAATAAGATAATAGGGCTAATCGAATCCCTCCTGTTCGCTTGCTGCCGATGACAATGGTGCGAAAAGCGGGTTATGGAGATCTGTTTCCCCTACTACGTTTTATGTTTTTCCCTACATCCCTACAT
>JAILEU010000003.1 GCA_024697785.1 Bacteroidaceae bacterium
GGTAGACTTCACCTTCGAGGCATCGTTCACGCTGTAGTCCTCCGAGTTGCAGGGTGAGTAGACAAATAAACGGTGCCAAGGGCTGCAAATTCAGATAAATTAGGCAGTACCAAATTCTTCATTCTTCATTTTTCATTTTTCATTCTTACGCTCGTTGCCCATTGGCGGAACTTTATGCAACGAGTGCGATGAATGGTAATGCCATTATCAGTTGAGCAATGTCTGGCATCGTTTTAGTCGGCTGATTTGCAAGATAGACCATTTAAAAGCGTTTTTACCTGTGAAGAGCCCCAACGATAGCCTCGTTGATAATCTGGTACAAAGAAAGTGCCTTTTATATCGAGCATCGTGGAACGTTAGTCCACTAATTGCCTCTCCTTCAGTCTGTCCACCACTATCATGTCAGCAGGCAACCAGTCTACATCGTCTATTTGTTCTCGGCTCAACCATCTGGCGGCCTCATGCTCCAGCAGTACAGGGTGGCCGCTCTCGATGTGACAGATAAAACAATGCATCGTCAAGTGAAATTTAGGATAGTCCCATTCTACCGTCGTCAGTAGATTTTCCACCACGATTATTGTTTCAAGCTCCTCCCATATCTCCCGCTTTAGAGCCTCCTCAGGTGATTCTCCTGGCTCCATCTTCCCGCCGGGGAATTCCCACCAGTCTTTCCATTCACCATATCCACGCTGAGTAGCTAAGACACATCCTTGGCGATGAATAATCGCTGCAACTACTTCAATAGCCTTATGTTCTTCCATAACTGTTTATCCAATAGCTTTATACTGACTGGCAAAGGCGTATGTTGCTTCCGACATGGGCGTGTTCAGATGCCATACTATTTGCATAGGCCTGGAGCCTTCGATACTCTTCATCGTCACTTGTCCAAGATAAGTGAATCCCATTCTGCAGCTATAATCGGGATGGTCGGCCTGCTGGCGAACAAACAGGAGCATGTTGTTATCTCCCCTGAGATATGCCTCAGCCTCACGACTGCCTTCTCGTACGCGGTTCTGTGTCTCCCAATGGAAAAACTCCCGATTCTGGGCAAAATCCCTGTAGGCAGTCATCGAACCTTCCTCGCGCTTCTTGATAATATCTACGTACATGGCTTCAAGTTTTATGGACTTTAGTCGCTCTACTCCTTCGCGCGAAGAAGATTTCCGTTCGAGTGTAGAAAGGCCAAGTGCTGCCTGTATTTGTGCCTTGGTATAGACACCATGTAGCCGCAGTGGGCTCCAGTCGTTATAAACTGAGTTGTCATTCTTTTCTGGTGCAGAACATCTGTCGCGCAGATATTCTATCACCTCTTTTATCTCTTGTATAAACAACTGGTCTTGCGCCAAATCGCTGAACATCTCGGCAATACTTGCATAATTGCCTGCAGTATCGAACAAATCATAATAAAACATGACTGCAAAGCGTCTTTCCCTTTCAGTAAAGGCACTCGTGTCGCACTTAAATCCGCTATCTACAAACCGCAACAACTGTGTGAAGTAAGTATACGAATCCGTGCTGAGCCATTTCTTTGTCACGGCAAACTTAATGAGAGAGGCATGCGGCGAAACTTCTTTCTGAATATCAGCCAACTGGCACAGTTCGCCCCAAGTTACGCTGCCATAGATTTTATGGAACGGTACATGACTATATGCCATGAATCCTTTCAGCGAGAAAGTATCTTTGTTTGCTTCATGATAAGCAGCAATTTCCTTGATGATACGGTTTTTGTTCAAACTCCGCAAGTAGCCCTCAATATTGGCAACAACCTCTTCCTTAGCCTTTTCTTCAAGGATAATCTTACAACCGAATGGAGCATTCTGAAATCCCTCCTTTATCTCGGTGAGAATAGAGCGTGAATGCCGTCCGATAAGCGATTCGAAACGCTCCTTATAGTTGAATTCAGCACGCGAATGTCCCACGAAGTCCAGAACGGTCAGATGGTCTTTGCCTTTGTGCAAACGAAGTCCGCGGCCAAACTGCTGAAGGAACACCGTGGCGCTCTCCGTAGGGCGCAGGAAAAGAATGGTGTCAATCTCAGGTATGTCAACGCCCTCGTTGAAAAGGTCGACTACAAAGAGATAATTGATGACGCCTTCTTGTAGCTGTCTCTTTACAAGTCGGCGATGATAATCATTGTCATCACTTGTCAGCACAGCAGTTTTCAATCCTGCCAAGGTGAACTTGGCATTCATAAACTTAGCATGCTCTTTGTCCACGCAAAAACAGAGGGAACGCACCTTGTGCAAACGACTATCACCAATATATTCTTGCATCTTCTTCAGAATGAGTCCTGTACGGAAGTCGTTCTGCGTATAGATTCGTGATAGTTCTGCAATCTCATATCCATGACCACTCCATCGTACCTCAGACAAATCCACGTTATCCGGAATACCATAGTAATGGAAGGGTGCAAGCAAACCGGCATTCAGGGCTGCAGGCAGGCGTATCTCTGCCGAAATATGCCCATCAAAGAATGTGGTAATATCCTCCTGCTCGTTGGTTCGTTCAGGCGTTGCGGTCAAACCGAGCAGTATCTGCGGTTTAAAGCAGGTCATCAGCTTGACGTAGGTGGGTGCTACAATGTGGTGAACCTCATCCACCACCATGTAGTCGTAATAATCCTCTGTCAGTTGCAAATTGTCTACACGATTGCGCAATGTGTCTTTGCTAGCAAAAACATGTTGATAGCTAGAAGGTTCGTTGTCACCATCCCAGATACTACCGAAGTTGGGGTCATCGAGCACTATTCTGAAAGTCTGCATTGCCTGTCGCAGAATCTCCTGTCGATGAGCTATAAAGAGGAAATGGCAGTCGGGGTGAGCCTCGCGATAACGTTTGAAGTCGAAAGCTGCTATTACGGTCTTTCCCGTTCCTGTTGCAGCCACGACAAGATTCCGATAGTGTCCATGTACATTACGTTCCACATCCAACTTCTCCAGAATCTCTTGCTGATAATCCTTGGCTCGCATTAGGTCAAGGGCAGAGAAGTCAAGCAGCGGCGTTTCCCAATCTGCCCCTAATGCCTTCTTCAATCGTTCGTTGCTCATGCCAGGGATGAAATCCTCGAAAGTGACATCACACCAATAGGCTTCAAATGAATTACGTACCTCTTCTATCACCTGCGGCAATTCGAACTGGGTGGCTTTGAAATTCCATTCCTTGCCATCTTTCAGGGCATAGCGCGAGAGGTTGCTTGAACCTATATAGGCAGTATGGAACCCTGAATTGCGGAGGAAGATATAAGACTTGGCATGCAGACGGTCTTGTGTCCCGTCATACGAAATCTTTATCTCCGTGTTAGACAATGTTGCCAGTCGGACAATTGCATCGTAATCGGTAGCTCCTGTGTACGTTGTTGTGATGATGCGTAAACGCTTTCCTTCACTCGTAAACTTCTTCAGGCTGTCCCAAAGCAGGTTTAATCCGCTCATCTTGATGAACGAAACCACCCAACAAATCTCATCGGCACAAAGTATCTCCCGATTTAGTTCACTCTCCATATCTGCAGGGCCTTTTCCTCCGAAGAACAAGGCACTTCGGCTGAGGGTAGTAACTGGGGTTATGGCCAACAGATGTTCCTCTATGTCAGGGTATTCGCAATTGGTTCGGTCAATAACGGCCGTCAATATACTCTTCTGTGCGTCAATAAGGTCCAGTTCAGATTCCTCCACATTAAACTCTCTTCCCAAAGTCTTGATAACAGAATTGACAAAATCTGTGTATTTATCTGCATCCTGACTCTCTGGAGTTCCTATAAAAGCTACCTCTATTAAATGTTGCAGATATTTGCTCAATATATGCACGGCGTCATCTTTGGCAATTTGCTTTTTGCCAATGTAGAAACGATTTGCATCCACTTCATTCAATTTCAATTGAATAAGGCGGTTGATAATCTGTTCATATACTCCTGTTGGGATATTATTATTGTGCATAAACGTTTACTGTTTTTAAGTGCCACTAAATTCGACTTTACTCGTTGCATGTAGCTGTCCTCTGTGATAATCTGGCTGGAGCTGAAGGTCTTCTTTTTGGCATATATTTGAGTTTTAGGTTCTTTAGTTTATAGCTTGCAAAAATACGAAAAGAAAAGGGATTGACAAAAATCTATAAGCCCAAAAACACTTTATCCCTATGATACGCTAGGAAGTCGCTGCTAGGGGCATACTCCAATGGAGTTTTTATCTTCTGCCCCGCAATACACCCGAAATATTTATCGTAATACTCCTGAGTCTCGTACTCCTTTAATGCGGAGGAGAGCACTACGGAATAATCATCTGGAGAGAAGGTGATGAGGCCTTTATCGAAGGCTTTATCGTAAAGTGCTGACAGGCAGATGCCGTTGCAGGGATTAAGGCGGTCGCTTTTGTGTGATTTCTCTGCCCAAGGTATGATGTGGCTTGCCAATAACAGTTGGGGGATGTTTATACCCGTTAAGGCACAGCGCCCACTGTAGTTGGTAAGTATCATACGGCGGAAATAGTCTTGTCCCTTTCTGCGCTTAGTTTCGGATTCAACGTCTTCACCTTCTTTTGTCAGGTCGAAATGGTCGATCAGCCTTGTGGATATACTTCGAGGGTCGGTCTCCTGAGCCACTATCCTGTCTGCCACATTGATATCTTGCATATATTGGGCATACTTCTTCAGACTCTCCAGAGCTGCAGAACAGAAGCTCTTAAGCGGATAGCTCCTCTGGTTGGGTTTGCCGTAATCATCGAAAATGTTTTGCTGTTGGTTCTTCATCTTCCTCACTTCAGTTTTTACCAGACGCAGTATGGCTTCTATGACCGCAGTGTCAGTGACTTCATATAAAGACTGTCCGTGAAGGTCTATCACGTTTTGATACGGCAACACCTCATCCAGAATTTGTATGGCACGGGCATAGCTGTCCGCCTTACCCGAATTCTCCGGCGAAAGTCTGGTGTTGAAATCTATAAATCCTTTCCTGTCCATATCGTTATTGCTTCGTTATGTCTCCTTTTATGTTAAAACTTAACTCGTTTTCATTCTCATGTTAAATAAGCTGGTTTTTTTTAACTCGTACTCCTTTGCGTGTTATCATTTCACAAATTCATTAACATGAACAGATTCTATCACCTCTTCTGGTTCAGTTGCTTTATACTGGCCAAACTCGATGAAGAGATTCATCAGGCGGGTGTTGATATAATAGTTCTCCTTGCCCATTTTTTCTTTCTTAAGAAGACCCAGAGCCACAATTTTATCCAGATATTTCGAGGCGGTCTGACGAGATACTTGCATATTGGCTACAACATGGTCAATCTTGGTATAGGGATGATAGAACAGACCGTTCAGCAATTCATGATTGTATTTGCTGCCAAAGTCTGGACGAATAACATTCTTATATTCTGCCATCAAGCGACCTATGTTCTTGACCAAAGAAATCGTATCCTCTGCAGTTACCTCTACACCCTTCAGCATAAAGAGTATCCAGGCTTCCCATTCTGCGGCATTATCAGTATTCTTGTCTCTGATAGCTTGTATCAGTCGGTAGTACTCTCCTTTGTTGTGAGTGATGTATCGACTAAGATAGAGGATGGGCAAGTCAAGCAAGCCAGTGATTACCAGATAGAGGATATTGATAATGCGACCTGTGCGGCCATTACCATCATAGAATGGATGGATGCTCTCGAACTGATGGTGTATGATGGCCATCTTGATTAGCGGGTCAAGTTGGCTCAAATGGTCATCATTGATGAACTGCTCAAGATTGGACATATACTGGACGATGACCTTTCCGTCCTGCGGAGGTGTATAGATTACAGTGCCATCATTTTCACGCTTCAACTGGGTTCCTGGTGTTGTGCGGAAGCCTGCGGTATTCTGTTCCAAGATTTCTTGAACATGCTTAATGTCGTTGAGGGTGAGGACGTCTTTGTTTCGCACCATACGGAATCCCTCGTTAATGGCTTAACGATAGAAAAGCACCTCTTTTGTGGCAGCATTAATGAACTGATGGCTTGGATCAAGCCCTGCACGATACAAATCGTCCTGAGTAGTCACGATATTCTCCACCTCAGAGCTATCCTTGGCTTCTTGCAAGGTAAGGCTGCTAATGAGAATGCGCTCATTGGGTATGGTTTGTGCCACACCCTTCAACTCTGCCAGTTTGCGGTTTGCCCTGTTCAACTGCTTCAGAACCTCTTTGGTCTCCAAATCGTATGGCAGAGGTAAGGAGGGAATCGAGTATATTTCTTCTTTCCTTATCTCATCAGCCGGATTTGTTGTATCTTGATTGTTCATATTATGTATCTATTTTACTTCTATTCGTCTTCTTACAATCAATTCATCAACTGGGGACAAGACTTGTGACAAAGCTTGTAACAAACTTGTGACGTCATCTTCTGAAGATACCATACGCAGCAGTTCTTGTATTTCGTCTTTTGTTATCATTTGACTTCGTCTTCTTCCTTCTTGCAAGGCATAGCCCAAACAAACTTTGGCTGCTCTTGCTTCGTTCGTCAGTTGATTTATTTCTCTTGATTGAACTCTTCCTGTCTTACCAACTCCTGTACTGGTACTTCAAGTGCATTAGCTATTGCAATGAGTGCTTCAAGGCTCGGCTGTGTGGTGTTTGTAACCCACTTGGAAACAGTGGCAGGATCCTTTCCTAATTTGTCGGACAGCCACTTATTGTTTAGGTCACGTTCAGCGAGAACGACTCTTATACGATTTAACTTTGCCATGATAGATTCTTTGTTGTTTGACGGCAAAGTTACAAAAACTAATTGAAACAAATGCTGATATGCTCAAAAAACTCCATAAACAAGCCATAATTTGATTTAAGGACCAATCTTTTGGCGAGTACATGAATATCATGCGGTTTTTAAAAGGGTGTACTTGGGCGGTACTTGGGAGGGTAAAGCTATTTTTATTTGGCAATTTCCTTTGCTTGCATTATCTTTGCAATCGCAAAGGATTATTCATAATGGTCATGAAAAAACAACTTGCTTTCTTGTTATGCCTTTTGATGGGGGCTTTGGGCGTCCTGCCAGGCTATGCCGAGCATGAAGCGGCTGATACGGCGAAGATGAATCTGGACTCGGTGGTACAGGTGCTGATGTCGCAGGTGCAGGAACTGCAGTTGCAGCGCATCATGCTTCAGGAGGAACTTGACCGCCAGGGGTATAGCGCTCGCATGGATTCTCTGGCGGCTGCTCAGCGGCAGCATCGTATCGACTCGTTGCGCAAGGTGACGAAGGGCTCGCCGCTTATCGTGGACGATGACACGCTGCTCGTGCTCTATGCCCGCAGCGGCGGCACGTTGCCGGAGGCTCGTGTGGCTGCGGCACGTGAAAAGATTGAGTCGCTTGGACGCCGACTGGTCTTCAAACCCGACTCGCTGTACGTGTTCGAAGGCGAGTTCTCGTCGGACATCATGGCGGGAGGCGAAGTCCTGCTCACCATTACGGACACCGATGCGCTCTGGCAAAGCAAGCCACGTGCCGAACTGGCAGAGGATTACATGGGTGTCATACAGAAGAAGATAGCCCAACTCCACAAGACCTATGGCCTGCAACGCAAGTTGTGGGGCCTGTTCCTCGCCCTGCTGCTCATCGTGGCACAGGTGTGGCTCATTAAATTGACCAACAAGCTGTTCAGGAAATGGCGGTTTAAGGCTATGCGCAAGGTGATGGGCTGGCTCAAGCCCATCAGGTTGAAGGACTATGAGTTCTTGAATGTCCACCGGCAGGGTGTAGTGGTTATGTTCTTCTACAAGGTGTTGCGCATTCTCGTCATCATCTTGCAGCTGTTCATCTCCGTGCCGGTACTTTTCTCCATCTTCCCCGAGACCAAATCGTTCGTCAATACCATCATCGGCTACATCTGGAATCCCATCAAGGAAATCCTCGGAGGGCTTGTCGGCTATCTGCCCAATGTGTTCAAGATTGCCATCATCTATCTCTGCTTCCGCTATTTGGTGAAGGGGCTGAAGTACTTCTCCGGCGAGATTGGGAGCGGACGTCTCAAGCTGGGTGGCTTCTATGCGGACTGGGCGGCGCCCACGTTCTATATCCTTCGCATTCTCTGCTATGCCCTGATGCTTGTGATGATATGGCCTTTGCTGCCCAATTCCGATTCGGGTGTGTTCCAGGGCGTTTCTGTCTTCGTCGGTCTGCTGGTGTCTCTCGGCTCCACGTCCATCATCGGCAACGTCATGGCTGGCATGGTGATGACCTATATGCGCCCCTTCCATATTGGCGACTACATCAAGGTGGGCGACACGGTGGGCGAGGTCATCGAGAAGAATATCCTCGTCACCCGCATCCGTACGCGCAAGAACGAGATTGTCACCATCCAGAACTCCAACATGTTGGGCTCGCAGACGTCCAACTACACTGAAGCTGCCAAGACCTACGGTCTCATTGTCCACACGAAGGTCACCATCGGATACGACGTTCCCTGGCAGCAGATAAAGCACATCATGGAGTCGGCAGCGGCTGAGACGAAGGGAATAAAGAAGAATCCCAAGCCCTTCATGATGACGACGGCGCTTGACGACTTCTATGTGGAATACGAGATCAACGCTTTCACCGACAATTCCGAGACGTTGCCGCGCGTTTATTCCGAGCTGCATCAAAACCTGCTCAGACGCTTCTTTGAGGAAGGCGTGGAGATTATGTCGCCCCATATCTATGCCCGTCGTGACGGCATTGACACGCAGATGCCTGCCAGCTACCTGCATCCCGAAGAGACTTCAGTTAAGGATTAAGAGCTTTATTGGGTTAAGAGTTAAGAATTAAGAGTTAAAAATGGTTTATGGGTTTATTTCCGGCTGCGCCGGAGGTTTATTTTGCCTTTGGCAAGGTTTAGTTGGATTTCATCCTTCGTTTTCTCGCCATGCCAAAGCTAAAGCGAGCTTTGCTTTGGTCATTTGGCTTAACGAAAACGTTCCGGATGCGCCGGAGGTATATTTTGCCTTTGCTGAGGCTTATAAACCGATTTTGCCACGCAAAATCATTAAACCTTTTTTGTGGGACAAAAAAACTAAACCTTTTGCGGAGCAAAAACTAAACCATTACATTAAACATTAAACGTTAAACCAATTTCAATCTTATAAGGAAAAAGGCTATGAGAATCAAGGCTTTCATCGTTTCATTATTCATCGTTCATTTTTCAGTCATCGTGTCTGCTCAGACAACTGCCCGGATGGTGCTGCCCTCTGACATCGCGGCATCAAGCCAGAACTACGTGAACAACCGTGCTCCGCTGCCCGCTAACCCTTTCATCAAACTGCCTGTCACCTCTGTCACTCCTCGTGGCTGGGTGGGCGAGATGATTCGCCGTCAGAGCGACGGCCTTGCCGGACGGCTTGGCGAAATCAGCATCTGGCTCGACAAGAAGGACAACGCCTGGCTCGAGGAGGGCGGCTCGCACGGTTGGGAAGAGGTGCCCTACTGGCTGCGTGGCTATAGCAACATGGCCTATATGCTGGGCGACAAGGAGATGCTTGCCGAAACGAAACTGTGGGTAGAGGCCATCCTGCGCAGCAGCAAGGACGACGGTTTCCTCGGCCCGGCCAACGACCGCGAGGGACGCCGCGAGGTGTGGGCCAACATGCTTGCCCTGCAGATTCTTCAGGACTACTACGACTACAGCGCCGACCCCCGCGTGCTTCCTGTCCTTACGGCCTACTACAAGTGGGAATTGGCCTATCCCGAGGAGAAATTCTTGCGCCACTACTGGGAGAACTCGCGGGGCGGCGACAACCTGCTCAGCGTCATCTGGCTCTACAACCGGACGGGCGAACCCTTCCTGCTCGAGCTGGCCGAAAAGATTCATCGCTGTACCGCTGACTGGATGCAGGAGAGCACCCTGCCCAACTGGCACAACGTGAACGTGGCCGAGTGCTTCCGCGAGCCTGCCGAGTACTACCTCGTCAGCCGCGATCCCGCAGCCCTCCGTGCTACATACAACGACTTCCACCTCATCCGCCGCATCTACGGACAGGTGCCCGGCGGCATGTTCGGCTCGGACGAGAACTGCCGTCACGGCTACATCGACCCCCGTCAGGGTACCGAGACGTGCGGCTTTGTCGAGCAGATGCTGAGCGACGAAATCCTCATGGCCCAGACGGGCGACGTGCTCTGGATGGAGAACCTCGAGGATGTGGCTTTCAACAGCCTGCCCGCTGCCTTCATGCCCGACCAACGCTCGCTGCGCTACATCACCAGCCCCAACATGGTGCAGGCCGACAGCCGCAACCACCATCCCGGCATCGACAACCCCGGCCCCTACCTGATGATGAACCCCTTCTCGTCGCGTTGCTGCCAGCATAACCACACGATGGGATGGCCCTACTACGCCCAGAACCTCGTCTTGGCCAGCGCCGACGGAGGTGCTGCCCTCCTCATCTATGGTGACTGCACGGCTCGTCTGCTCGTGGCCGACGGGCAGCAGGTGACGCTCGACGAGCAGACACACTATCCCTTCGACGAGGATATCACCCTGACCGTTACGTTGGACAAGGCAAAGAAGGGGAGCAAGAAGGGCCACGCTGCCGTCCGCTTCCCCCTCTACCTGCGCATCCCCACGTGGACGCCGGCTGCTCACGTCAGCGTCAACGGCTCGTCCGTCCCCTGCCGCGTCACCAGCGGCGGCTTGCTGCGCATAGAGCGCGAGTGGCTGTCGGGCGACGAAGTGAAGCTCCACTTCCCCATGACCCTCTCGCTGCGCCGCTGGGCGCTGAACAAGAACAGCGTATCCGTCGATTACGGCCCTCTGACGATGAGCCTCCTCATCGGCGAGCGCTACGAGAAGCAGAACTCCCGCAAGACCGCCCAGCACGACTCAGGCTGGCAGGAAGGAGCCGACGACAGCCAATGGCCATCGTACGAAATCTATCCTACCACGCCGTGGAACTATGCCCTTCTGCCCGATGTCAAGGGCATGAAGGTGGATTGGGGTACCTGGCCGGCGGACAACTTCCCCTTCACCACTGAGAGTGTCCCCCTGCACGTCAGCGCCCGTGGCGCCCGCGTCTCCACATGGGGGCAGGACGAGACGGGGCTCTGCCAGATCCTCCCCGATGCCGATGCCCCGCGTGGCCCGCTGGAGACTGTCACGCTCATCCCCATGGGGGCTGCCCGTCTGCGCATCAGCGCCTTCCCGCCCGTGGAGTGACAGCCGTCGTATAGTTATCGTTTAACGTTTAATGTTTAACGTTTAACGACCATGCAGCAGAAATAAATCGATAACGATAACGTTAACGATAACTACCATGCGGCAGGAAGTGAATCATAGGACATGTTCGTTAAACATTAAACATTAAACGTTAAACCGATTTTTTTTGCGAATGTCCGTGGATACCCGTGAATAACTATTGTCCTTTTATTGGAATGTAGTCTGAATCGTTCGAAAACGTAGTCAAAACGAGTTGAAAACGTAGTCATTTCTTTTTAAAACGTAGTGCATTTGTGGCAAAAAGCACTACTTTTTAAACAAAAAGTAATGCTTTTTGGAGAGTGGCACGGGTGTGTGAGCTGGAGACAGATAGGGTGTTGTGACGGGTTGCGAAGTGCCCATTCCACTAACAAACTCCCCTTTGCTGAGCGGTTTTCTTTTTGACCCGTCACAAAAGATGGAAGATGTAAGAAGGAAGATGGAAGACGGAAGAGGGGAGACGCTTCGCGAGTGATGGCGTGTGGTGTTTGGGGCATGGAGAAATCGCCGTTATTCGCAGAAATTCCTTCTAATTAACGGCAAGGCGTATAGCCTTTGATTCTAATTTGCCAGCGTTTGATTCTAATTTGCCAGCGTTTGATTTTAATTTGCCAGCGTTTGATTCTAATTTGCCAGCGTTTGATTCTATTATCGTAGCGTTTGATTCTGCGGACACGACGTTTGATGCTATTGCCGATGGGGTTTGCGATGAGGATATGGGGATGAAAAACTGTAAGCGTTGGTGTGGAAACGCGGCGTTCTTGTGACGGGTCAAAAAGGAAACCGCACAGCAAACGGGAGTTTGTTATAGGAATGGGCACTTCGCAACCCGTCACTAAACATCTTTCGCTCTCTTAGAGCAGTTTGCGGCGGTAGCGTTGTTTGGAGGAGAAGAGGTACTGGATGCGGAGGGCAAGTTCCCAGAGGGGATGGAGGGCTTCGAGCAGGGGCAGGGCGGGACCGAAGGAACGTTCGCCGAGGGCGTGGGAGGAGCGGTTCCAGACAATCCAGCTGAGGACGTAGCGGATGAGCCAGAGCAGGGCAGAGATGCCAATCACGAGCCACCAAACGGGCGACTGGTCGCCCAAAAGTGAACGATGAACAGCCGGGAGGGAGAGGACGATGGCGGCGATGGTGGCAAGGATGTAGAGCACGCGGGAGAGCGTGTCGAAGCCGAGCGTGAGGGGACGGATGCCCCGCAGATAGCGGCGGGTGGCGATGCGGCTGAGCCGTTCGAGACGCCAGTGGCGGCGGGATGTGTCGGCACAGCGGACGACGGCGTCGGGGTTGACGGCGGCGCGGATGTGGGCGGGGCGGATGTTCTCGTTGACGAAGATGTCATCGTCGCCCCGCTCGAGGTTCAGATGGCGCGAGTAGCCCTTAGCGTCGCCAAAGAAGATGTCACGGCGATAGAGCAGGTTGGTGCCGTAGGCCATGTGGGCTTTGCCGTGTGAGGCGAGGCCGAGCAGGCGCAGGCCGCGTAGCAGGGTGTCGTAGCCGCGTAAGGCAGCGGAGAGGCCGCGCGAGCGGTCGTAGCCCGTGTAGCCGACGACGGCAGACGGGTTAGTGGTTAGGGGTGAGAGCTGAGCCGCGAGGCTGCGCAGCCATCCGCTGGTGGCGGGATGGCAGTCGGCTTCGGTGAAAACGAGCCAGTCGTTCGTGGTCGCTTTTATGCCAAGGGTGAGGGCAAGCTTGTGGTGGCTGATGCGGCGCGAGGTGGGCGGGACAAAGGTGGTGCGCAGACGGGGATAGCGTGCCTGAAGCTGCTGGAGGATGTCGGCCGTCTCGTCGGTAGAGTTGTCGTCAACAACGACAACCTCGAAATCGGGGTAGTCCTGCTCGAGAATCAGCGGGAGGTTCTTCTTTAGCAGGAAATCCTGGTTGGAGGTGGGGATGACAACGGAGAGGGGGGGAAAATAGCCTTCCCCGTCCCCTCCTGAAGGAGGGGTGACTTGATTATGTTCGCTCGCGGCTCCCTTCCCTTTAGGGGAGGGCTGGGGTGAGGCTATTCTTTTTACTTTATAGAGCAGGAAGAGGTATAGTATTTGTATGACGAACAGCAGGCCACAGGAGGCCAAAAGGATGATTTGGATTGTATTCATTTTAGAGTTCAGAGGTCGGAGGACGTGTTCGTTAAACGTTAAACCTTAAACGTTAAACCAATGCCTAGGGTTCTTCGATAAGGTGGTGGTTCTCGCAGCGGAAGGCGCGGGCGGGGAAGGCGTCGAGCAGCGAGAGGTTGTGGG
The DNA here is from genome assembly GCA_024697785.1 of Bacteroidaceae bacterium. Classification (GTDB taxonomy): domain Bacteria; phylum Bacteroidota; class Bacteroidia; order Bacteroidales; family Bacteroidaceae; genus UBA1189. Next base: position 13,425 of record JAILEU010000003.1, read on the forward strand.
TGCTCATGATCACGGTGCTGCCTGTGTCGCGGATGCTGCGCAGCAGCTCGACGATGCGCTTGCCTGTCTCCACGTCGAGATTGCCGGTGGGCTCGTCGGCCAGGATGATTTCAGGCGAGTTGAGGATGGCGCGGGCGATGACGATGCGTTGCTGCTCGCCTCCGCTCAGCTCGTGGGGCATCTTGTAGCCCTTCGTCTCCATGCCCACCTGTTCAAGCACCTCGCGGATGCGCTGTTCGCGTGCCGAGCGCTCGCGCCAGCCTGTGGCACGGAGCACAAAGTCGAGGTTGTCGTGAATGTTACGGTCGATGAGCAGCTGAAAGTCCTGGAAGACGATGCCGATGCGCTTGCGCAGGGCGGGAATCTGTCCGCGCTTGATGCGGCGCATGTCGTAGCCCAGCACTTCGGCCGTGCCGTCGGCGATGTCGAGCTCGCCGTACATGGTTTTCATGAGGCTGCTCTTGCCCGAGCCCACGGGACCGATGAGATAGACGAACTCGCCGTTTCCGATGTCGAGGTTGACATCTTCGAGGACTATCATTTCTTGCTGGTGGATGTGTACGGCATGATAGCTAATGAGTGACATGGGGCGTAAAGAATGTAAATTTTTCGCAAAAATAAGCATTTTGTATGTAAGGAGAAAGAAAAATCCGCTATATTTGCATTTCCATAGGAACTATTCCGCCCAAGAAACCCTCAAAAGCCCGCGCAGAAAATGTATGCATACGACCTTGTAACCCTTGTGGGCCCGACAGCCTGCGGCAAGACATCGCTTGCCGTGGCGCTGGCTGATAGGCTGGGCACGGGTGTCATCAGCGCCGACAGCCGACAGGTCTATCGGCGCATGGACCTGGGCACGGGGAAGGACATGGCCGACTATATGCTGCCTGACGGACGGCGGGTGGAGGCGTATCTCATAGATATTTGCGAACCCGGGTATAAGTACAACGTCTATGAATTTCAGCGTGACTTCCTGGAGGTGTATGCCGATCTGAAGCGGCGCGGGCAGACGCCCGTGCTCTGCGGAGGAACGGGCATGTACGTGGAGGCCGTGCTGCGCGGATACAGGCTGGTGCAGGTGCCCGTGAACGAGCCGTTGCGCCGCGAGCTGGAGGGCAAGTCGTTGGAGGAGCTCACGCTTATTTTAAAAAGGTATAAGACGCTCCACAATACCACGGATGTCGATACGGTGAAGCGTGCCGTGCGCGGCATTGAAATTGAGACGTACTACGCCACTCATCCGCGTGAGGAAGAGGAATTCCCTCACATCGACAGTCTGGTGGTCGGCATCGACATACCCCGCGAAGTGCGGCGCGAGCGTATATCCATGAGGCTGCGCCAGCGACTGGACGACGGTATGGTGGACGAGGTGCGACGTCTGCTGGACGAAGGCATCCCTCCCGAAGACCTCATCTACTACGGGCTGGAGTACAAATATCTGACGAAGTACTTGCTGGGGCAGATGACGTATGACGAGATGACCAGCGGGCTGGAGACTGCCATACATCAGTTTGCCAAAAGGCAGATGACGTGGTACCGCGGCATGGAGCATCGGGGCATCCACATCCGGTGGATTGATTACGCCCTACCTACGGAAGAAAAAGTCAGTCGCATCATGGAATGGTTAGAAACGAAAAAACAACAGGAGATATATGAGCAGTAATATCATGTCAGACCGCTGGGGCATCATCTACGTGCCTATGGCCGGTGTGAAACAGCGTCACAAGCGATGGCTTCAGATAAAGGCTGTGCTGGACCAACGGAAGGTGCAGTACGACTATGTGCAGTCGGAAGACTATGGGTCGGTGGAGCGCCTGGCGCGTATGCTGGTTGACAACGGCTACAAGACCATCGTCATCGTCGGCGGCGACCGTGCCGTCAACGAGGCGCTGAACGGCATCATGACCTCGTCGGTGGAGAACCTCGACGACATCTCTCTCGCTATCATAGCCAACGGAGTGGGAAACGACTTTGCCAACTTCTGGGGACTGGGCGTTGATGAATACAAGAAGGCCATCGAATGTATCATCCGTGGCAACCGCCGCCGCATCGACATCGGCTACTGCTCGTATAAAGACGAGTCGGACGTGGTGGTGAAGCGCTACTTCCTGATGGCCGTCAATATCGGCCTGGGCGCACGCGCCATCGAAATCAGCGACTTCTGCAAGGAGTTCTGGGGAAAGAGCAACCCGACGTACATCATCAGCATGGTGCGGCTGTTTGTGGAGCGCACGCTCTACAAGATGCACTTCAAGGTGAACGAGGAGGTGGTGAACGAAAAGGTTATGACCCTCTGTGTGGGCAACTCGCGCGGCTATGGTATGACGCCCAGCGCCGTACCCTATAATGGCTGGCTGGATGTCTCGGTTATCTACCGACCTAAGTTCTGGCAGATGGTCCAGGGCCTGCGCATGCTGCTGAAGGGAAAGCTGCTCAACCACGAGCAGGTGCGCCCGTTCCGCACGAAGAAGTTTATCCTTTATGATGCTCAGAACGCCAGCGTCTGTGTGGATGGAAAGAAGCTGAACTACTCCTGTCCGCTGGAGATTGCCCTGATGCCCGAGTTCCTGAACTTCATTGTTCCATGAGGGGTTAGGGTTCCTTAATGGGCAATGGAAAATTATCAATTGTCAATTATCAATTGCGCCGAAGGCGCCTAACCCCTGTAGGCTTGGGGAGGCTGTTGAAGCTGAAGCTGACGGAAAACTATATCGGGCGCCACATTGTTGTGGCGCCCGATATAATAAGGGGGGAAAGGGGCTTTTGGCCCCTTTGATTCGGATTATTATCCCAGCATGTTCAGCAGGATGCCTGCGGCAACGGCCGAGCCGATGACGCCAGCCACGTTCGGGCCCATGGCGTGCATGAGCAGGAAGTTGGTGGGATCGGCTTTCTGGCCTTCCGTCTGGCTGACGCGGGCAGCCATAGGCACGGCGCTGACACCGGCAGAGCCAATGAGCGGGTTGACCTTCTCTTTCGAGAACACATTCATCAGCTTGGCCAGCAGCACACCACCGGCGGTACCGACAGCAAAGGCGGTGACACCCATGACGATGATGCCCAGGGTCTGCAGCGAGATGAATGTCTCAGCCGTAGCCGTAGCACCTACGGAGAGGCCGAGGAAGATGACCACGATGTTGTTCAGCTCGTTCTGGGCAGCCTTGCTCAGACGTTCCACTACGCCGCACTCTTTCATCAGGTTGCCCAGCATGAGGCAGCCGATAAGCGTAGAGGCAGAGGGAAGGATGAGGCTGACGACGATAGCTACCACAATCGGGAAGATGATTTTCTCCGTCTTACCGACGGGACGCAGCTGCTTCATCTTGATTTTACGCTCCTCCTTGGTGGTGAGCAGCTTCATGATAGGCGGCTGGATGACCGGCACGAGCGCCATGTAGCTGTAGGCCGCCAGGGCGATGGGGCCGAGGAGGTGGGGAGCCAGCTTCGAGGTGAGGAAGATGGACGTCGGGCCGTCGGCGCCGCCGATGATGCCGATGGAACCGGCTTCAGCGGGAGTGAAGCCTAAACCATTAGCGCCAAGGAAGGCGATGAAGATGCCCAGCTGTGCGGCAGCACCCAGCAGCAGACTCTTCGGGTTGGCGATGAGGGGGCCGAAGTCAGTCATGGCACCCACGCCGATGAAGATGAGACAGGGGTAGAGGCCGAGCTTGACACCCACGTACAACACGTCGAGCAGCCCGCCCTCAGCCAGCACGTGGCGGTAGCTGTGGAAGAAGGGGCTGTCGGGGTTCAGGAATTCATCGTTCCACATGGAGGTGTGGAACATGCCTGCGCCGGGTATGTTGCTGAGCAGCATGCCGAAGGCGATGGGCAGAAGGAGCAGAGGTTCGTACTTCTTAACGATGGCCAGGTAGAGGAAGAAGCAGGCGATGACAATCATCACGGCATTTCCCCAACCCATGCCACTGAAGAACTGAAGGAAACCCATCTCGCGGACGAACTTACCCAGTGTCTCTCCAGCATTGAAGTCCTGGGCAAAGGTCGGCGCGGCGACAAGCATCATCAGAACGAATGACGTCAGTAGTTTGATTGCACGTTTCATGTTTCTGTAATGTCTTTCTATCGGAATGGGTTATGCAATCTCAACGAGGGCATCGCCGCTCTGCACGGTCTGTCCGACCTGTACGAGGATGCGGCTGACGGAGCCTTCGGACTCGGCCACGATGTTGTTCTCCATCTTCATGGCTTCCATGATGATGAGCGTGTCGCCGGGCTTGACAGCCTGTCCGACGGTGGCCACCACCTTGACAATGTTGCCGGGGAGGGGTGCGTTGACAGTTGTGGCGCCGGCGGTGGGGGCAGCCTTCGGGGCGGGGGCGGCAGCGGGGGCTGCGGCAGGGGCAGCAGCCGCGGGAGCCTGCACCTTCACGGGCTTTGCTTTCGGGGCTTCGCGCTCCACCTCCACGGTGTAGGCCTTGCCGTTGACGGTCACTTCCACTTTGCCGTCCTCTTTCTCAGCGACGCTGGCTTCGTACTGCTTGTCGCCAATCTTGAATTTGATATCTTTCATTGTCTTGTTTTGCTAAAAGGGTAAGTAATCGGGAGTTAATAGCTTTCGGGATGCCAGGCTGTGTGATCGTGATGACGGATGGTGAGGACATAGCTCTCCTCGTCGTGCACCTCCTGAAAGTACAGACAGAGCGCCGTAGCCACGGCGACGATGTCGTCGTCGGCTGCTTTGGCGGAGGGTGCGGCAAGGGCGGCAGGGGTGGCTGCTGCACGTGCCTCCAACGCCGGGGCGGGGGCTGCGCCGGACTTCTTCTTGGCAACCAGATTGAAGATGCCAAGAATCAGCACCAGCAGTAGCAGGATAGCGAAGACGGTACCGAAACCGATTCCCGTCATGGCCCACATGTCGGGCCAGTTTGTTGCTAATACCATAGTGCGTGTCTCTGTTTGCGGGTGTTACAAAGGAATGTTACCATGTTTCTTGTCAGGCAATGAAAGACGCTTGTCGCGGAGCTGGTCGAGGGCGCGGATGATGCGGAAGCGCGTGTTGCGCGGCTCGATGACGTCGTCGATGTAGCCGTACTTGGCGGCGTTGTAGGGGTTGGCGAAGAGGTCGGTGTACTCCTTCTCCTTCTCGGCGATGAATGCCTTGGCTTCCTCAACCTTACCTTCGTCCTTGAGGGCCTTGGCTTCCTTGGCGTAGAGGACGCTGGCGGCGCCGCTGGCACCCATGACGGCAATCTCAGCCGACGGCCAGGCGTAGTTCATGTCGCCGCGAAGCTGCTTGCAGCTCATGACGATGTGGCTGCCGCCGTAGCTCTTGCGCAGGGTGACGGTCACCTTGGGCACCGTGCACTCGCCAAAGGCGTAGAGCAGCTTGGCGCCGTGAAGGATGACGGCATTGTACTCCTGACCTGTACCGGGCAGGAAGCCGGGGACGTCAACCAGCGTGACGATGGGGATATTGAAGGCATCGCAGAAACGGACGAAACGGGCACCCTTGCGGCTAGCGTTGCAGTCGAGCACACCGGCCATCTGCTTCGGCTGGTTGGCCACGATGCCAACGCTTTCGCCGTTGAAACGGGCAAAGCCCACAATGATGTTCTTGGCGTAGTTGGGCTGCACCTCGAAGAACTCGCCGTTGTCGACGATGGCGCCGATGACCTCATACATGTCGTAAGGCGTATTGGGGTTGTCGGGCATCAGCTCGTTCAGGCTGTCCTCGCAGCGGTCGATGGGGTCGTTGCAGGGGACGATGGGCGTTTTCTCCATATAGTTCTGGGGAATATAGGAGAGCAGCTTGCGGATCATAGCCAGTGCCTCCTCTTCGGTCTTGGCGGTGAAGTGGGTGACGCCGCTCTTGGTGCTGTGCACGCTGGCACCGCCCAGCTGTTCCTGCGTGACCACCTCGCCCAGCACGGTCTTGACGACGTTGGGGCCGGTGAGGAACATGTACGACGTGTTCTCCATCATCAGCGTGAAGTCGGTGAGGGCAGGGCTATAGACGGCGCCGCCTGCGCAGGGACCGAAGATGCCGCTGATCTGGGGGATGACGCCGCTGGCCAGGATGTTACGCTCGAAGATTTCGGCATAGCCTGCCAGCGCGTTGACACCCTCCTGGATGCGGGCACCGCCCGAGTCGTTGATGCCGATGACGGGGGCGCCCATCTTCATGGCCAGATCCATCACCTTGCAGATCTTCTGTGCGAGAGTCTCGGACAGCGAGCCGGCGTTCACCGTGAAGTCCTGGGCGAACACGTACACCAGACGTCCGTCGATGGTGCCGTAACCGGTCACCACGCCGTCGCCGTCGTACTGCTTCTTCTCCATGCCGAAGTTGTGGCAGCGATGCTGCATGAACATGTCGAACTCCTCGAACGAACCTTCGTCGAGCAGCATGGCGATGCGCTCGCGAGCCGTGTACTTACCTCTCTCGTGCTGTTTCTCGATGGCCTTTACGCCACCGCCGAGGCGTGCTTTCTCGCGCTTCTCAACCAGCAGTCTGATTTTGTCTAATTGGTTGCTCATTTTGTGGATTTACTATTGTTTTTTTACTATTTGCGATTTTTTAATGTATGGAAGAGCCCATCAGGCTTTCTTCTCGCACAGCTCGGTCAGGACGCCCTGCGTCGATTTCGGGTGCAGGAAGGCAATCATCATGCTGTCGGCACCTGGACGGGGAGCCTTGTCGATGATGCGGACCTCTTTCTCGGTGCACTCTGCCAGAGCGTTAGCCACACCGTCTTCGATGGCGAAAGCCATGTGGTGCAGACCGCCTTTGCCGCCGCGGTCGGCCATGAACTTGGCGATGGTGCTCTCTTCGCTCGTCGGCTCAAGCAGTTCCAGCTTTGTCTGACCAACCATCAGGAAGGCCGTCTTCACTTTCTGGTCTTCAACAACCTCGGTCTTGTAGCATTTCAGACCCAGTACGTTCTCGTAGTAAGGAAGAGCTTCTTCGATGCTCTTCACAGCAATTCCCAGATGTTCAATGTGAGAAATTTTCATGATGTTTTATTAAAATTAATTAGGGTATAACAAAATTGTTTGCAAAGGTAGTGCAAGCCGAGAGGAAAAGCAAGAAAAAAATCTTTTTTTTGCTTTTCCCGAGGCGCCGCCGACCTAAAACTCCGTAAAAGGTAGTGCAAGCCGAGAGGAAAAGCAAGAAAAAAACTTTTTATTTTCTTTGTTCCTTCCTCGTTCTTTATTACTTTTGCGCGGAAAAACGGAGAAAGAAATGAAGAACACTTCCATGAAAGTTTTAGCCGTCGTGGTGGCGGCGTTATGCAGCCTGGCCGCAGGGGCGCGGGCACCGAAGCGGCGCAAGCCTGCTGAATTGTGGCCTGATGGCACGCCTATTGCTGCGTGGTTCAGCGATACGGCACGCGTGGACGTCAGCACGCTCGGTCGGCAGTATGTCCTGACGGACTACGGTGTGAAGAAGGATAGCACCCTGTTGCAGACGGAGGCCATCCAGGCCGTCATCGACCGTGCTGCCCGCGAGGGCGGAGGCGTGGTGGTGGTGCCCGAAGGGACGTTCCTCAGCGGCTCGCTCTTCTTCCGGCAGGGCACGCACCTACATCTCAGCGCAGGAGGAGTGCTGAAGGGCAGCGATTTCATCGGCGACTTCCCGTTGGGCGACACTCGTCTTGAGGGACAGAATATCCGTTACTTTATGGCGCTTGTCAACGCCATCGGACTGGACGGCTTTACCATCAGCGGCCCGGGTACCCTCAACGGCAACGGCGAACGCTACTGGCGCTCGTTCTGGCTGCGACGGCAGTACAACCCCCAGTGCACCAATCTCGAGGAAATGCGTCCGCGCCTTGTCTTTATTCAAGATTGCCGTAATGTTACTCTGCAGGAGGCTCATTTCCTCAACAGCCCCTTTTGGACGTGCCACCTCTATCGCTGCGAGAATGTCAAGGCACTTGGTATCTACACCCATGCCCCCAGCAATGGCCCTGTGAAAGCCCCGTCGTGCGACGCTTTCGACGTCGATGTCTGCACGAATGTGCTTATTCATGGCTGTTATATGGATGTGAACGACGATGCCGTAGCGCTCAAGGGCGGCAAGGGGCCTTGGGCGGATAAGGACACCGTCGGCAACGGCCCTAACCGTAACATCATCATCGAGAACTGCACCTATGGCTTCTGCCACGGAGCACTCACCTGCGGCTCTGAGAGCCTTTTGAACCACAACGTCATCCTTCGCCGCTGCCACGTCGAGGGCGCCGACCGCATCCTCTGGCTCAAGATGCGGCCCGATACGCCCCAGCGCTACGAGTATATCCGCGTGGAGGACATCACGGGTAGCGCCACACGCGTTGTCTTTGTCCATCCCTGGACGCAGTTCTTCGACCTTAAAGGGCGCGAGGACGTCCCTTACAGCACCTCTGCCAACGTCACCCTGCGCAACCTCAATATGACGTGCCGCACCTTCCTCGACATGGAGGAGCGCCCCGACCAGTATAGCGTCGAGCCCCTCCGCATCGAAAACTGCATCATCAACGGCCAACCCGTTCCACAGTAGCGATGTTTGTTATGGTTCCTATAGTTCCTATAGTTCCTATAGTCCCTATAGATCCTATAGATCCTATCTCTCTTATAGCCCCCTATTAATAAAAAACAATATGAAAAAAATCCTTTTGCCTCTTCTGGCTTTCACGGCTGTGCTGTTTGCCGGCTGTGCCAGTGTGCCCCTGACGGGGCGTAACCGCGTGATGCTTGTCAGCGACAACGAAGTCCTCTCGTCGAGCCTCACCCAGTATAACGAGTACATGACCACCGCCACCCGTAGCACCAATGCCACGCAGGCCGCTATGGTGCAGCGCGTGGGAAAGAAAATCGCTGCGGCAACGGAGAAGTTCCTCGTTGACAACGGCCTTGGCGCCGAAGTGGCGCAGTATAAATGGGAGTTCAATCTCGTCAAGGACGACGAGATGAACGCCTTCTGCATGCCTGGCGGAAAGATTGTCGTCTATGAGGGCATCATGAAAATCTGTCAGAGCGACGATGACCTCGCCGTCGTCCTCGGTCACGAAGTGGCGCATGCCGTTGCCAAGCATAGCAACGAACGCCTTTCGCAGCAGATGCTGGCCTCCTATGGTTCAGCCATCCTCGATGCCGCTCTCAGCACCCGCAGCGAGGCTGCACGCCAGCTGGGGCAGACTGTCTATGGCTTGGGCGCAAACTACGGCGTCATGCTTCCCTATAGCCGCAAGCACGAGCTGGAGGCCGACCGCATGGGCCTGATCTTCATGGCTATGGCGGGCTACAACCCCGAAGTGGCTGTGACGTTCTGGCAGAAGATGGCCGCAGCCAATCCCACCCCCATTCCACCCTTCATGAGCAGCCACCCCTCCGACACCAAGCGCATAGC
>JAILEU010000006.1 GCA_024697785.1 Bacteroidaceae bacterium
CTCGTTTACTGTCAACACCTATAAGCTGACCTACGTCGTTGACGGCGAGGAATACAAGAGCTATGACGTGGAATATGGAGCAAGCATTACACCGGAAGCCGAGCCAACGAAAGAGGGCTATACCTTCAGCGGCTGGAGCGATATTCCTGAGACAATGCCAGCCAATGACGTGACGGTGATGGGAACATTTACTGCTAATAGCAATAAGGAGATAATATGGAATGGTGACCAGACGAACGATGAAACAACGGAGCATTATTTCCGCACGGATGGCATGGAAACAGAAATGCTGTCAAAGGGCATCCAAGTTATTGTAAAACGGAATGCAGACGGAAGCTTATCCGTTAGGAAGGTCCTTGTCCGTTAAGAACGGTTGATTGCCATATCTGTACTCGGGGTATTCCTTTAATTGGATACCCCGAAGTTTTTCTCCTCACACGCGCGCGTGTACAAAATGTTTGGCCAGAGGCCTTTCATTCGTCATCGTGCTGAGACACACGAATTTGCTCAGAGTATCCATTAGTTCTTCTGAAAAAAGCTCATAAAGTAACTCTTGGTCAATTCGAGAAAAAAAGTAGTTTATTCTAAAGGGTGTCGGGGGTGTCGGTGGAAACGTGCACAGATTTGATAATCAAACGACAACTCACCGATACCTATTGGAACAAACGACTTTAATATTGATCTTTCGTCAAAAAACGTTTGACGTTCTGCTGACAGCGTTTGACGTTGTTCCGCCAGAGTTAAACGTTATTTTCACGACGTCAAACGTTATTTTCTCAGCGTTTGATTCTATTCTCTCAGATGTTGATTCTATTTCCGTAGAAGCTGATTCTAATTTCACAGATAAAGCAACTGGCAAAATAGATGCTGATTCTACGGACGTGGCTTCAGCTCTTTTTGAGTCCAAAAACAAAGGTTAAATTATTGCATGTCACTCCGATGACGGATGACTTGGCTTTGACCATACATTATTATCAGACACCGCTGCTAACCCCAAAGTCAATTTTTACGAAGATAAAAGGGCTATTAGATCGGCTCCGCCTCGGAACGAACGATGTGGTGAGAAGCAAAAAATAATGAGGGAAGGCGATTGCCTCCCTCGTTGTGTCGGGGTGACTGGACTCGAACCAGCGACCTCGCGCCCCCCAGACGTGTGCGCTAACCAACTGCGCTACACCCCGAACACGGGTGCTTATCTTCATAAGCGGGTGCAAAGGTACGGCATTTTTCGTTCCCTGCAAACTTTTTTCTGACTTTTTTGCGAAAAGACTGCATTTTTCATATTTTTCCTCGTACCAGAGAGTGCGTATTCGCGTTTTTTATTGTACCTTCGCGGCATGATTCGTCTTAGCATAGCCGACCGCGCCGCAGGGCTGCAGGGTGAGGTCACCCTGCCGGCCTCAAAGAGCATCAGCAACCGTGCGCTGCTGCTGAGCAGTCTGTGTGCCGACGGCCCAGCCCCCATCGCCAATCTGGCTGACTGCGAGGACACACGCGTGATGCAGGCAGCATTCCTTCCCTCTTCCATCATCGATGTGCGCGGAGCGGGCACGGCCATGCGGTTCCTGACGGCGTTCTATGCCGGACGGGAAGGGGCGGACGTCATCCTCACAGGCATCGAGCGGATGAAGCAGCGACCCATCGCCCCGCTGGTGGACGCGTTACGCGCGCTCGGCGCCGACATCACCTACATGGAGCGGGAGGGCTGTCCCCCACTCCACATCCGCGGACGAAGGCTGCACGGCGACGTCATCGACATCGACGGCAGCATCAGCTCGCAGTACGTCTCAGCCCTGCTGATGATTGCCCCCCTGACCGGCGCACGCAAGCTGACGCTCTCGGGGCGCATCGTCTCGCGCCCTTACATCGAGATGACGCGAGCGTTGATGGCCCACTACGGCATCGGCACGGCGTGGGATGACAGCCATACGCTGCGCATCGCCTCAGGCACCTATCACGCCGCACCGCTCACCGTCGAGGGCGACTGGAGCGCCGCCTCCTACTGGCTGGCATTCGAGGCTATCGCCAAGCAACAGAACATCCCCTACGGCGTCACGCTCGAAGGGCTGCAAACGCCTTCCCTTCAAGGCGATAGCGTTTGCGCAGAGCTGCTGAAGCCGACAAGCGGACAAGGATACAGCGCAACCAAGCATATTGACTTTACCGACTGCCCCGATCTGGTGCAGACGATGGCGGTAGCGTATTGTCTTTTGAACGAGCCGTTTGTCTTTACGGGAACGGAATCGCTACGCATCAAGGAAACGGACCGCATCGCAGCATTGATTACGGAATTAGGAAAGCTCGGCTATGAACTACACTACGAGGACGGAACGCTGATGTGGAATGGGAACAGAAGTCCACAAGTTCCCAGTAGTATAGCCACTTACAACGACCACCGGATGGCAATGGCATTCGCGCTTGCGGCTATGACGCACGACTACGTCCTGATTGAAAATCCTGAGGTCGTCAGCAAATCCTACCCCGGCTTCTGGGACGACCTCAGCAGAGTAGGATTCAAGGTGGAGGAAATAAAGGGTTAGAGGTTAGAGGTTAGGGGTTAAAGGTTATAGGTTAGAGGTTAGAGTAAATTTTGGAATTATGACGCTGATATTGGTTTGTGCTGTGGCACTTGTGGGACTTTGTGTGTTTGACTTGTTCTCGAGGAACAAGAAGAAAGGCCGCACAGTAAAGAAGGATGCACAGAAAACGGACTTGTCGCACATCTCGTTGGACGTCACCAGCCACGACGAGTACGACGCCCGCATGAAGGAACTGGAGGCCAGCCAATGCTGCGGCGCTCACGATGTCTGCGAGAAGGAGCAGATGATACGGGCCCTCAGGCAGAAAATCGAATACTTCAACGACGAGGAGCTTGATGCCTATCAGGGCATCCGTGAAGATGACTACACCGACGACCAGATAGAGGAGTTCCGCGAAGTGCTCTACACCATGCATGCCAGCGAGATAGAGGACTGGCTGAAAAGCCTCAGCCTGCGCGGCGTGGCACTACCCATCCTTTTGAAGGACGAAGCCTGCCAGCTGATAGCAAGCGGAAGGAGCGCTTAGCGCCGCACGCTATCAGGAATCAGGATTTGGAACTTGAAACCTGAATCTTGAAACTTTCACGCCATCGGGAATCAGGATTTGAAACCTGAAACCTGAATCTTGAAACCTTTTTGGCGCTGGTTTTTGATGGATTGCATACGAAAAAACGGTTTCAGACGTTAATAATATAATAAAGTATAAAAGAGAAAACGTGCAGAAGAGATGCCCAGCCCTTGCCTTATGCGTTGTCGCCCTTGTTGCGGCTACGCTGCTCGTGGGCTGTGGCAGCACAAAGGACAACACGGCACAGTCGCGCTTCTATCAGGCTTTCGTCACCCGCTTCAACGTCTATCATAACGGCAACGAGGCCTACAAAGAGGGCGTACAGGCGCAGGAGAAAGGGCACAAGGACAACTACATGGAGGTCATCCCCCTCTATGTCGTCAGCAGTCCGACAACCCGCAAGATGGGGTCGTCGAACTTCGACAAAGCCATCGAAAAGGCCCAGAAGGCATCGAAGCTCCACTCCATCAAGGCCAAGCCCAAGCGCAAGGCTGGCACACTCTCCGAGAAAGACAAGCTGTGGTATGCCAAGAAAGAGTACAACCCCTTCATGCACAACGTGTGGCTGCTGATGGCGAAGGCTCAGTTCCAGAAAGGCGAGTTCCTCGAGGCCGCTACCACCTATGCCTACACCTCCCGTCTCTTCAGCGACAACCCGCGCGTGGTGGCCGAATGCCGCATGCGCATGGCACAATGCTATGCCGAGCTCGACTGGAACTACGAGGCAGACAACCTCTTCACCCAGACCAAACGCGACAGCATCCCCTACCAGCTGGCCGACGAGTACGAAGCGCTCTACGCCTCGTACCTGATGCAGCACGAACGCTTCGAAGAGGCGCTGCCGCATCTCGAGAAGGCGGTGAAGCGGCGTGGACGGACAGCCAAGCAGAAGGCGCGCGAATACTACCTGCTCGGGCAGGTCTATGCCCTGCAGGGACAGGACCCGCAGGCCTACAAAGCCTTCCAGAAAGCCATCGACCAGAACCCGCCCTACGAGCTGGAGTTCAACGCCCACATCCGCCAGACCGAGGTCGTCCCCGCCGCCAAGGCACCCGGCATGATAAAGACGCTCACCCGCATGGCCAAGAATCCCAACAACAAGGACTATCTTGACCAGGTCTATTACGCCATCGGCAACATCTGGCTGGCACAGCAGGACACGCTGAAGGCCATCGCGAACTACGAGAAGGGTGCCGAGGAGAGCACCCGAAACGGTGTGGAGAAGGGCATACTGCTGCTCCATCTCGGCAACATCTACTGGGAACGCGCCAAGTATGCCGACGCCCAGCGCTGCTACGGCGAGGCCGTCGGACTCATCGACAAGGACAGCAAGGACTATCCCCAGCTGAACAAACGCTCGTCCATCCTCGACGAACTGGTAGAACACACCCAGGCCATCGAGCTGCAGGACAGCCTACAGCACCTGGCCACCCTTTCCGAGGAAGAAATCTATGCCGTTATCGACCGCATCATCGACGAGGTGAAGAAGAAGGAAGAGGAGGAGCGCAAGAAGGCCGAGGAGGAAGAGCGCATGAACCGCCGCGAGGAGGCGCTCAGCCGCGCCCAGGCCAACATGCCGCAAATGAACACGCCCCAGATGACGGGCGGCGACAACTCGTGGTACTTCTACAACACGCAGCTGGTGGCACAGGGCAAGAAGGACTTCCAGCAGAAGTGGGGCCGGCGCAAACTCGAGGACAACTGGCGCCGTGCCAACAAGAGCGTGCTCGCCGAGACGACATTCGAGGAGTACAACTACGACGATGACGAACAGCCCACCGACAGCCTGGCGTCCGACAGCACGGGCGTGGCGCTCGCCGACAGCGTCGTCACCGACATCCACGACCGCATGTACTACCTCCAGCAAATCCCCTTCAGCGACGAGCAGAAGGTGGAGTCGGACGACATCATCAAGGAGGCGCTCTTCAACGCCGGCATCATCTACAAGGACAAGCTGGAGGACTTCGGCCTCGCCGAGAAGACGCTGAAGCGCCTCGCCGACCAGTATCCTGACTATAGCGGCATGGATCTCGTCTATTATAACTTCTACCTGATGTACTCGCGCTGGAAAAAACCCGAGCAGGCAGAACTGTACAAGGCGAAGTTGACGGAGGAGTTCCCCTACAGCGACTACACGGTCACCGTGAGCGACCCCGACTATGCCGACAACGCCCTACATGGCAAGCATCGCGAGGACTCGCTCTACGCCGCCACCTACACCGCCTACAACGAGGGCCTCTACCCCCAGGTCTATCTGAACGACAGCCTCTCAGCCGGCAAGTACGCGCTGGGCGTCCACCGCCCGAAGTTCATGTTCCTCAGCGCCATGAGCCATTTGCAGGAGGGCGACACATCGGGATTCCTCGACCGCCTCAAGGAGATTGTCAGCAAGTATCCACAGAACGAGATCAGCGAGCTGGCGGGCCTCATCGCCCAGGGCATGAGCGAGGGACGCCTGCTGACGTCCGGCTCGCTGGGCAGCATCTGGCAGCGCCGCCTGATGGCTGCTGGAGCTGAAGCAGGGGGCGTCGTCGATTCGGCCTCCGTCAAACCGTTCAGCGAGGAACGCGCCGCGCCCTTCATCTTCATGCTGGCCTACGAGGACGGCAGCGTCAACGACAACCAGCTGCTCTTCGAGATAGCCCGCTACAACTTCACCAACTTCATGGTGCGTAACTTCGAAATCACCATGCCCCGCCAGGGCGGCATCACCATGCTGCAGGTGAGCGGCTTCATGAACTTCGACGAAGCATGGAGCTACCGCCAGCGCCTCTATGCCGACGGCAACATGGCCACGCGCCTCTCGGGCATACGCTCATACCTCCTCTCAGAGGAGAACCTCAAGCTGCTTTTCGAAGGACACAGCTTCGATGAGTACCAGCAGTTCTTCGACGAGCACTTCACCACCCTGCCCCTGCCCGATGACGACCAGCCCTCCACCCTCGACGAGCTGCTCTTTGAAGATGAAGAACCGTAACTGATTTTTAAGAATGAAGAGTTAAAGCCATCCCGTCCCGCCCCCTATAGCCCCTATAGGAACTATAGGTACTATAGGCACTATAGCCACTAAAAAAAATCCCCCCCAAAAATGAAAAACGGCACCCTTCTCTGGATAGACGACGAAATAGAACTCCTGCGCCCCCACATCCTCTTCCTCGAGGGCAGGGACTATGAGGTCCACACCGTCTCCAACGGCCGCGACGCCATCGACCGCTGCCGCGAGACCACCTACGACCTCATCCTTCTCGACGAGAACATGCCCGGCCTCAGCGGGCTTGAGACGCTTAACCTCATCAAGGAGGTCTCGCCAGGCACACCCGTCGTCATGGTCACAAAGAGCGAGGAGGAGAACATCATGAACCAGGCCATCGGCGCCAAGATCGCCGACTACCTCATCAAGCCCGTCAACCCCAGCCAAATCCTGCTGACGCTGAAGAAGAACATCCACCAGCGCGAAATCGTCACCGAGGCGACCACCACCGGCTATCAGCAGCAGTTCGGCCGCATCACCATGCTCATCAACGAGGCCGAGACGGTGGACGACTGGAAGGAGGTCTACCGCAACCTCGTCCGCTGGGAACTTGAGCTCGAGCACACCGAGGGCAGCATGAGCGACATGCTGCGCATGCAGAAGAAAGAGGCCAACCTGGAGTTCGCCCGCTTCGTACGCCGCAACTACGAGGGCTGGATGACCCACCCCGACGAGCGCCCGCTGATGAGCCCCGACGTCTTCAAGACGCGCATCTTCCCGGCCCTCGACAAGGGCGAAAAGGTCTTCCTCATCGTGCTCGACAACTTCCGCTTCGACCAATGGCGCGTACTTGCCGACGAACTGACGGAGTTCTTCTCCATCGACGAAGAGCTCTACATGAGCATCCTGCCTACCGCCACGCAGTATGCCCGCAACGCCATCTTCTCGGGCCTCATGCCCAACAAGATTGCCGAGATGTTCCCCGACCTCTGGGTGGACGAGGACGAGGAGGAGGGCAAGAACCTCAACGAGAAACCGCTCATCCAGACGCAGCTCGACCGCTATCGCCGCCGCAACATGTTCTCCTATAATAAAGTGAACGACGCCGCCACAGCCGACAAGCTCATCAGCCGTTTCAACGAGTTCGGGAGCAACGACCTGAACGTCGTCGTGTTCAACTTCATCGACATGCTGTCGCACGCCCGTACCGAGTCGCGCACCATCCGCGAGCTGGCAGCCGACGAAGCCGCCTACCGCTCGCTCACCCTCTCGTGGTTCCGCCACAGCCCCCTCAGCGACCTCATGCGCCGCCTCGCCGACACCGACTACCGCGTCATCATCACCACCGACCACGGCAGCATCCGCGTCAGCAACCCCGTCAAAGTCGTGGGCGACCGCGCCGTCAACACCAACCTCCGCTACAAGCTGGGCAAGAGCCTCGCCTACAACCCCAAGGAGGTCTATGAAATCAAGGAGCCGCGCCGCGTGTTTCTCCCCACGCCCAACCTCAGCACCGCCTACATCTTCGCCTGGGGCGACAACTTCTTCGCCTACCCCAACAACTACAACTACTACGTCACCTACTATCGCGACACCTTCCAGCACGGCGGCATCAGCCTCGAGGAAATGCTCATCCCCCTCATCACCCTACGCTCAAAAAAAGCTAAGAGCTAAGAAATAAGTGCTTCACACAATGAAAAATGAAAAATGAAGAATGAAGAATAAATTGCTTCGTACGCGGAACACAGCAAGCGGGACATTTTTTCTTAACTCTTAATTCGTAACTAATAAAAGACTATGAACTATGAACTATGAACTATAAATTGTCCGATATCAACGCCGCCGCCCGTGCTTTTGTGGACGACATGGGCGAGCGCCGCCTCTTCGCCTTCTACGGCCCCATGGGCGCCGGCAAGACCACCTTCATCCGTGCCGTCTGCGAAGCCCTCGGCACCACCGACGTCGTCACCTCGCCCACCTTCGCCATCGTCAACGAATACTCCACCCCCTCCGGCCGCCCCATCTACCACTTCGACTTCTATCGCATCCGCCGCCTCGCCGAAGTCTATGACATCGGCTACGAGGACTACTTCTACGGCTCGGACGGCATCTGCCTGATGGAATGGCCCGAGCTCATCGAGCCCCTCCTTCCCCCCGACACCGTCCGCGTCACCATCGACGTCTGCCCCGACGGCTCGCGCGAAATCAGCTATTAAAGCCCGGACAGCCTTCCAAGCCCGAATTCCACGGGCTTGGATTTGCAGTTTCAAGCGCTTGGAATGTAACTTTCAAGCGCTTGAAAATCATTTTTACTCCTACGTTTTTTCAACTTATTCCTTAAACCGCCAGGCCTGCATGCGTGTTTTTTTCAAGATAAGCCGCACTTTTCCTGTGAAAACACCCCAATTCAATCCTTTTTACTGCAGGACGACGTCAGTCGTCCTGTTCTTTTTTGGACCCCAACCATTTCTATACTCAATGATATCGCCGAGTTCCTCTTCGAAAACCGAACGGAAATTGATAGAACCTTTTCCTTCAATGATTCCCCTTGAAGTCATATTGTCATATTTATCTATTTCATAGGCACGAAATGTAATCACACCCGTATAATTGGGTATAATAGTGCCGAAATGACGTTCTTCTATCTCTTTCGCATAGGCAGGATTATAAGCCAGCACCTCGTCCAGTAAGAAACACCCAATAATGTCTTCACTACCGATAAAATCCAATATCTTGTTCTCATCGTCTACCAGCACGGTGTGAAAGACATCTCCAAAAGCATAACATAACGCATTTTTACAACCCAATTTATCAAGACTTTTATTTTGGGCAAAATCTTTCCAATACGTTTCCCAGACTTCTGCTGATAACACAAAGTCAACAGGCTCAACGATGATAATATCCTTGCCATCCACCCGCATTTCTCCCGTCCAAATAGGTGTAAGCTCGGACAAGTCCTTTGTAGCATGCTGAGTGGTCAACGTGTCGTTTACAGTATTCGCATTTTCTGACACGACCATGTTAGCGTTTGTTTTCTGACGCTTCATCTTCACTCTTATCCAAAAGCGAGACACAACAATAGTCAACAATAACATGCACCCACACACAACCCAATGAGGAATAGTCATATCTTTTACACAATTAGAAAGCAACGGCAAAGATACAAAAAAAACAAAAACATGTAAAAAAAGCGGAGATTATTCTCTTCATCTAATAAGTCCATTCGATTCTTTTGTTATTGTACCAAAGTCGTCAGAACAGGTGGAAGGCAGACAGGAAAGTCCATACATTTTTTCAAAGCAGTTGCCAGCCACTCAAATACCGGAACGGAATGTTAAAAAAGAATAGTTTTTCAAACTTTTTGTCAAGTCAGCTTGCATGAATGTAAATTACGCTTTACCTTTGCAGCGGATTTAATTCAACAATAGTTATGAGAAAACAACATCTTCTTCCCCACGCATGGCAGTGGGTTGGCCTTGTGGCCTTGGTTGCAGGACTTGTCCTGGGTTTTACATTCTTTGTCCCCTCCGTCATCAGAGGTGACTACGGAACGGGTGAAGGAATTGAGATTCTTGGCGAATTGAGCTATCTCTTGCTACTACCCTTGTCTGCCATCATCCTCTGTTTCTCGCGCGAGAACATCGAAGATGAGCGCATTGACGAACTAAGGAAGAAATGCCTCGTCACTACGGCAATCATCTTCGTTATCCTTCTTATTATTGGACCTTTGAAAGGCTTTTTCATGGGAAGGTTGTGTTCACCTACGTTT
This sequence comes from Bacteroidaceae bacterium, assembly GCA_024697785.1. Lineage (GTDB taxonomy): Bacteria > Bacteroidota > Bacteroidia > Bacteroidales > Bacteroidaceae > UBA1189. Next base: position 9,849 of record JAILEU010000006.1, read on the forward strand.
ATGGGCAAATACCAATTGCTCTTCGGCCAAAGCTGGTGGATGCTTTTCGTCTATCTGCTGATATTCAAAATCTCCTACTGGGTACAGAACAAACGTTACAGCGATGAAAAATAATATCCGCGTAGAGCGCGCACGGCAGCGCATGACACAACAGGAGTTGGCCGAACGGACAGGCGTCAGCCGCCAGACCATCAACGCTATCGAGCAGGGCAAGTTCAACCCCTCCACCGTCCTCGCCCTAAAGATGTCACTCGTCTTCGGCATCCCCGTCAACGATATCTTCGAACTAGAGGACGGTGACTGACCTCACCAAGCCTTTTATTATCTGCCCGATTTTTCCCGCAGCCTGTCAGGATGCGGGTTTTTTTTCGTTGGAAAACGTCAAAAGCCGACGCGAAGACCGACGTTTCTTTTTTGGGTGGTGAAACGCTTTTTTTAGTCAATTTTTTGGCCTTCCGACCCCACTTTTTCATGGAAAAATCTTAATTTTTGCTAAAAAATGGTTTTTAGGCCAATCTTTTAACTCAAATGTACGGGAATATGGTACATGCTGCGCTTAACTTTGCAGCGTCAAAAGAAAATTACTCACTTTTAAAGCAAAGAAACAATGAAAGAGCAAGCCACCACCCAGCAGGCCAAGCGCCTCACCCTCCACTTCTACGCCACCGAGTTCGTCGCCGGCCAGCGCCGCTTCGTACGCCGCCCCGCCATCGCCTGACAAAAGAAAATGCACCCATCACAACAAACCGTCAACCCAACCCTTCGCACCATGAACGTAATGATTATTCTTTTCAGCCTCTTCGTCGGAGCCATGATGATTGCCGACTGGACGGAAATCACGAAGTGAACATTGTACAATCCGAAAAGTATTGTTACCTCTAATCCCCTTCGGGGCTTTTAAGTAGGCTTCGCCTCGGGAAAATGCACATAAAATTTGCTTTTCCACTCGGCTCGCACTACCTTTAATCCCTTTCGGGGCTTTTAGGTAGGCTTCGCCTCGGAAATACTCAAAAAAAAATTTTGGTATTTCTCTCGGCTCGCACTACCTTTGCAGTCGGAACCCCCTAACACCGATTGCGATGCAAAAGACGGAAGAACTCTTTGGACGATACATTTGGTTTGTCAACACGCTGTTGCAGGCGGGAGATGAAGGCCTCACGCTCGTTGAATTGAACGACAAGTGGCGTCTCATGCCATTCAGCGGCGGTGTGCCCATTAGCCGAACGACCTTCAACCGCTACCGCGAGGTCGTAGATGAGATGTTTGGCATCATCATCGACTGCAACCGCGCGACCAACTGCTACTTTATCCACAATCCGGAAATTCTGCAGAAGGCCGGCGTGCACACATGGATGCTGCGCTCGATGACGGTAGCGGGCGTCCTGCAGTCAAGCGCAGGGCTGCACGACCGAATATTGCTCGAAACAATGCCCTTGGGACAGGAATACCTGCAGCCCATCATCGACGCGATGGCGCACGGGCACATCGTGCAGATGAAATACCTCCGCTCGTTTGCCCTCATCCAGACGTTCAACCTCATGCCCTATTGCCTGAAGGTATTTAAGCAACGCTGGTATCTCGTGGGACACAACACGGCATACCGCCAGGACGACATCCGTGTCTATGCGCTTGACCGCGTGCTCGGCATCAAGGAGACGGACAGGCTTTTCACCCTCCCCACGGACTTCGACCCGAAGACGTTCTTCGCCAACGACTACGGCGTCTATACCGGCGGCGACGAAGAGGTGGAGGACATCATCCTCCGCGCCCACGGCCGTCTGCCCGACTACCTGCGCTCGCTCCCCCTCCACCACAGCCAGCAAGAGATTGCCACCGGGCCCCACTATGCCGACTTCACCCTGCGGCTGCGCCCCACTTACGACTTTATGCAGGAGCTCCTCTCGCAGGCCAACGAAATGGAGATCATCGCTCCCCTCCACCTGCGCAAAGCCTT
>JAILEU010000010.1 GCA_024697785.1 Bacteroidaceae bacterium
AATAGTTCCCTAAAAATTCATGTTCAATTTATGATAATTCATGTTAAAATCTTATTATTGCCTCGGCAACCTGTAGTCCCCTTGAACGCGCGTAGCGCTTTACTCGCAGCTCTGCTGCTTTACCCGTCCGAAGGACTTTGCCCTGCAGCTCCGCTGCCTTGCCTGCGGCGCAACATGAATTATCAGAAATTATCCAGAAATTCTTCTTTGCGGATGATACGAACGAATCCGTGAGAATCCGTGTAATCCATGGAGAAAAAAATCATAAAAAATTCATGTTCAATTCAAGATAATTCATGTTAAAACTTTTTTTGCCTACGGCACCCAGCGTGGTAAATTTCAAAAATCAGGGAAAAAACAACCGATGTCGCTATTTTTTTACTGAAAAACTTGCAAAAAAACTCAAAAAGGTGTATATTTGCACCGTAAAAAATCTCAAAAAGGTGTAAAACGGCAAACCAAAAAATCTAAAAAAGGTGTAAATATGGCAAGTAAAAAATCTCAAAAAGGTGCAAACGGCATCGTTCTGAAAAGGAAAATATATCAACAACTCCTTGACTGGAAGGAGAAAAGGCACGGTGAGGTAGCACTTCTCATTGAAGGAGCGCGACGCATTGGAAAGAGTTATATCGTAGAAGAGTTTGGTAAGAATGAGTACGAATCGTATATTCTCATTGACTTCAATAAGGCTCCTCAGATGGTAAGAGACTGGTTTGACCTCTATTTAGAAGATCTTGACACGCTGTTTCTCTACTTGAGCCAGCATTACAGAGTAAGACTTCAGGAGCGCAAGTCTCTCATCATCCTCGACGAAGTACAATTGTGCCCAAGAGCACGAGCAGCCATCAAGTTCCTTGTTGCTGACGGCAGGTATGACTACATCGAGACAGGTTCTTTGGTGAGCATCAAAAAAAACACACAGGGCATTGTTCTGCCTTCAGAAGAAATCCCCATTCAGATGCATCCTATGGACTTTGAGGAGTTTCTTTGGGCGACGGGGAATGATATGCTGATGGACTTAATACGGGAGATGTATGCCAATAAAAAGCCAATGGGGCAGGCCTTCCATCGCCAAGCTATGGATGCACTCCGGCTCTATATGATTGTAGGAGGGATGCCCCAGGCCATCAAGAAATATGTTGAGACGAAAGATTTCGATGCTGTGGATGCTGTTAAGCGTGGAATTCTTAACATCTATCGAAATGACATATTCAACTATGCTAGCGAGATTGCCGACAAAGTGGTTTCTATCTTTGACCAGATTCCCCCTCAGCTTTCAAAGCATGAAAAGAAATTCCGTCTTTCTGCCCTGAAGCCAGGAGCCAAGTACCGCGACTGGGACGATGCCTTCTTTTGGCTGAAGGATGCCAGAGTTGTCAACATCTGCTACAACTCAGCAGAGCCCAACATCGGCTTGAAGATGAACGAAGACCGAACGACCCTGAAATGCTATATGAACGATACGGGGCTGCTTATCAGCCATGCCTTCGATGAAAAGGGCATTGTTTCTTCAGAAGTTTACCAGAAACTACTATTCGGCAAGCTGGAGGTGAATGAGGGCATGCTTATCGAGAACATCGTGGCCCAAATGCTAACGGCCATTGGCAACAATCTGTATTTCTATAGCAAGTCATCGGAAGTGGTTGAAGAACGAATGGAAATCGATTTCCTGATTCAAAAAGATAAGGTTACGAGCCGTCATAACATACGCCCCATAGAAGTGAAGAGCGGTAAGAATTACACGCTATCATCCTTAAAGAAATGCCAAAATAAGTTTGGGGAATACATGACCACCCCGACAGTACTGCATGCCGCTGACTATAAGATAGAGGATGGAATTACTTACTTACCACTCTATATGACACCTCTTTTGTAAAGGGAATCATATAGGAAAAGCAGGGGGCCAATATGTTTTCAGACCCTCACATTTTCCGGTGACTATTCTACGTCATTCAAAAAAAAATTGTAACTTTGCAACAGTAAAACAAAATGCTGACCGTAATGAAACAAAAACGATTCTTCTTGATGCTGCTTGGCTGGTGTGCGCTGCTGAACGCCCATGCCCAACAGGTGAACGACAACAACACGCCGCTGCACCTGATGAAACCCGCTTACCAGACGGGCTACGGCATCCCTGAGGCACAGGACGTGAAGCTGACCATCGACCGCGTGTTGCAATACATCGAGGCGGAGACGCCTGCCGCACTCGTCGACAAGCGAACGGGCAAGGCGGTGGAGCGGCTGCGCGACATCAACGCCGACACACAGCTGAAGCAGGGCGGCTTCCGACTGACGAGCTACGAGTGGGGTGTGACCTATTCGGGTGTGCTGGCGGCCTACCAGGCAACGGGCGACAAGGCCTACGCCGACTATGTGGCGCGTCGCCACGAGCTGCTTGCCGACATAGCGCCCTACTTCCAGAAACTCCATGCCGACGGCAAGGCCATCGACGGCAATGTGCGCCGCGTCGTCGACCCTCATGCGCTGGACGATGCTGGGGCGGTGTGCTGCTCGATGATCAAGGCCGAGCTGATGGGAATAGGCAAGAAGGGTGGGCTGCGGCCGCTCATCAGCAACTATGCCGACTACATCATGAACAAGGAGTACAGGCTCGCCGACGGCACCTTCGCACGCCTGCGCCCGCAGAAGAACACGGTGTGGCTCGACGATATGTTCATGGGTGTGCCCACGGTGGCCTACATGGGACGCCTCACGGGCGAGCAGCGCTACTACGACGAGGCAGCACGGCAGGTGATGCTGTTTGCCAGCCGGATGTGGGTGGAGGCCGACGGACTGTTCCGACACGGATGGGTGGAGGACATGCAGCCGCATCCGGCCTTCTACTGGGGGCGTGCCAACGGCTGGGCGCTATTGACGTTGTGCGAGGTGCTCGACGTGCTGCCCGACGACCACCCGCAGCGCGCAGCCATCGTCGACCTGCTGAGGAAGCATGCCGCAGGACTGGCCCGCCGACAACACCACACGGGCTTCTGGCACCAGCTGCTAGACCGCGCCGATACCTATCTGGAGACATCGGCAACGGCCATCTACACCTACTGCCTGGCGCATGCGGTGAACGAGGGGTGGATAGACGCGAAGGCCTTCGGTCCCGTGGCGCTGCTGGGCTGGCACGCCGTGCAGTCGGCGGTGAACGACCGAGGACAGGTCGTGAACGTCTGCGTGGGCACGGGCATGGGCTTCGATGCCGCCTTCTATGCTCACCGCCCCACGCATGTGATGGCCGCCCACGGCTATGGTCCCACCCTCTGGGCAGGAGCGGAGATCATCAGACTGCTCAACGAGCAACACCCGAAGGTGAACGACTCCGCGGTGCAGTTCTATGACGAGGAGGTCCCCACCGACCAGCCCATCTTCAACTACGACGGGAAGGTGAGGTATTAGAGCCCCACCCCAGCCCTCCCCAGTAGGGAGGGGGGGGACAACCTCCCCCGACTCCTCCGTCGCAAATGAGGGATTTGCTCCCCTTTGTGGGGCCGCAGCCATATCGATGGCTGCTCTAAAGACCCCAGTCGCCTCCGAAGGAGGGGAGTCGCGCGCCAGCGTTGTCTACAGCCAGTCGTAGGGGCAACAACCAGCGTGGTCCCCTCCTTTTGGAAGGAGGGGTTGGGGGTGGTAGAGAAAAATACGGTCATTACCTATTTTATAGGTCTAACATTGTTTGTTCCGCTACCTCCACCGTCGCTGCGCTCCCCTCATCGCTCCCTCCTCGCGCTTCGCCCCTTACCCCTCCTCCCCGGAGGAGGTGACAACAGGCCGACATCCAGCAGTAGGGGCAGACCCCTGTGTCTGCCCGAACAACGGCAACAAAACACCCCAACGGTTTGGCTATCGTCCCTTTTCTCCCCTTTTCTATAAATGTTTTCTTGAAGACGCGAAGCATATTAAACCCTGCATTATAGCCGCCCC
>JAILEU010000013.1 GCA_024697785.1 Bacteroidaceae bacterium
TTGATCTCATCCAGATGAGGCTTGAGGGCGCGCATCTTGGCCGACGACATGAACTGCTTGCGGGTGAAGGGCAGCACCACCATCTTCACGATGAACGTCAGCAGCAGCAGCACGATGCCCATATTCATTCCCCAGCGGGTGAGGAAGTCGAAGAGGGGCACGATGATATAGCGGTTGACCAGTCGCACCACGGGCCAGCCCATATAGACGAGCTTGTCGAGCTGCAGGTTCTGACCGTTGGTGGAGAGCTTGCCGGCAGCCTTCAGCGTCTTGAAGTGGTTGGGTCCGATGTAGTATTGGAAGCGCGAGGGCTGGGCACCCGTGGGGTCGAAGGCGGTACTCATCTGCGACTCTAGGTATTTCATGTAGAAGTTCGGCACCGTGTCCGTATCAGAGTAGCGTGTGCTGCTGGGGTCGTTCTCGCGGTAGACGACGCTGCTGAGGCGTGCGCCCGTGAAGGTCTGCTCGGCAGCAAGCACCGTGCTGAAGAACTGGTTCTTGTAGGCTACCCAGTCAACGGCAGGCAGCTCGATGGTCTTGTTCTTCATCTCGCTGACATGGCTGGGGTTGTGTCCCGTCTCGCGATAGGAGAGATAGGTGTAGCGCTGTTCAAAGGTGTAGCCCTTCTCCTGATGGCGCATGCGCTGGCTGAGGCGGACGCCCATCTGATTCATCTGCGAGGGGAAGAAGTTCTGCATCCCAGTAGCCTGCACGGTGAGGTAGAGGGTGTATTTGTCGGGCAGAAGACGGTAGGTGAAGTCCAGATATCCAGCCCCATTGGTGTTGAGGCGGAGGACCAGCGTGCTGTCCGTATGGCTGACAGGCTGGAAGTAGCGGTCGGCGGTGTTGATATTCTCCACCTTGCCGTCAAGCAGGAAGGCCGTCTTGCGGTCCGTCTTGTCGAAAAGCACGATGGGGTTGCCCTGCTGGTCGTTATAGTCGGCCAGGGTGGCCCCGACAACGGCAGCACCCTTGCTGCTGATGGTGACGCTCAGTTGGCTGTTGCGGAGGGTGAAGAGCTGCTCGTCGCCCACGGCGGTACCGAAGAGGGCGCTGGTGGAGTCGTTCATCTGCTCCACGTAGCGTGCCTGCTCGGCCATCGCCTGGGCAGCGGCTTTTTCGATTTCAATGTTGCGCAGGCTGTCCTGAACGTGGGCAAGACGCTGCTGCTCGGCAATTTTTTCAGCTGACGGTTTGTTGAGGAAGAAGAATCCCACCATCACACCAAAGATGAGGATCCATCCGATAATAGAACTTTTCTTTGTATCCACTTTTATATATACGTTTTTACGATTTGCTTGGCAAATTCTTAATTAAAGTTTCGGAAGTTAAAAAACGGTTCCAGACTGCGATGAGCGCCCTGAAAGGGCAGAAAGCCACCAGCCCAGGGCAACGCCCTGGGTTTATTCGGGCACACATCATTCCGCGCCCTGAAAGGGCAAAAGCTTTCCATTCAGAGGGGAACATACAAGCTGCAGCCATGTGTTGTAAAGCTTTTGACTTAGTCTTATCTTGTCGCGACTCGGCCAAACAAACAAGTTTATTGGCTCTCGCTGCTCCAAGATTTGCCCCTTCAGGGCGATAGTTACTTTGGCCGTTTGTACCCAGGGCGTTGCCCTGGGCTATGTGCTCCATGCCCCTTCGGGGCGCTCCTCTCTGGTACGATTTCATACTTCCGAAACTTGAATTAAGGGTTAAGGGTTAAGAAACCAAGAGCCATCATTTCCCTCTGACGGGACGGCAATGGCGTAGGGTGACGGGGATGGCGCGGGCCTTGAGGGTGTCGGGGGTGAGGACGAGCTCTGCCATCACGGCACGGCGGGTGGAGGGGGGCGTCTGATCGAAGACGAAGTTGCCGAGGCTGTAGAAGACGGGGACGGAAACACTTGTTTCCAGTTCGCTCATCTCCTGTACGACGTGGGGGTGGTGGCCGATGACGGCGTCGCAGCCGGCGCTGGCGAGGGCGGCGGCTCCGAGGCGCTGGCGCATGGAGGGCGACTGCTGGAACTCGACACCCCAATGGAGGACGGCGATGGCGTAGTGGTCGGGATGGACGGCCTTGTAGGCATGGATGACGGCGGCAAGGGCCTCGGCACGCAGCTGGCAGACGTCGGGCAGGCTGTCGGAGGGCACCCAGTTCTCGAGGGGGAGGGCGACGGAGTTGAAGAGGGCGGCGGTGACGCCGTTCTTGCGGATGAGCGTGGGCTGCGTACGAACGGCTGCCGACGTGCCGTAGCCGAGGGGTGTGATGCCGGCATCGCGGAGGGCGCGGGCGGTGGAGCGCAGGCCGCGACGCGACTGGTCGTTGGTGTGGTTGTTGGCCAGACAGGCGTGGGTGATGCCCGCCTGACGCAGGCCAGCGGCATAGCGCGTGGGGGCGTGGAAGACGTACTGCTTGCCGAGGGGTGAGAGGGTGTCGGCCAGAGGACACTCGAGGTTGACGATGACGGCATCGGCACGGGCGAAGTCGTCGGCTACGCCCTCGAAGAGGTAGGGCACGCCCTCGCGCTCGGCGATGGGGCTCACACCACGGTCGAGCAGCACGTCGCCCGTGAAGAGCAGCACAAGGTCTTCCTCTCCAGCTCCTGGGGAGCAGGAGAAGAAGAATGAAAAATGAAGAATGAAAAATGAAAAATAAATAGCCTTCAAGAATGAAAAATGAAAAATGAAGAATGAAAAATAAAATGCTTTGCGAGTAGTATGCCGTGAACGGGACATTTTATTTTTCATTTAAGTTTCGAAAGTTAAAAAAACGGTTCCAGACTGCGATGAGCGCCCTGAAAGGGCAGAAAGCCACCAGCCCAGGCTGGCGCCCTGGGTTTATTCGGGCACACATCATTCCGCGCCCTGAAAGGGCAAAAGCTTTCCATTCAGAGGGGAACATGCAAGCAGCAGCCACAGATTGTAATGCTTTTGACTTAATCTTATCTTGTCGCGACTCGGCCAAACAAACAAGTTTATTGGCTCTCGCTGCTCCAAGATTTGCCCCTTCAGGGCGAAAGTCACTTTTGCTGCTTCTACCCAGGGCGTTGCCCTGGGCTGGGTGCTCCATGCCCCTTCGGGGCGCTCCTCTCTGGTACGATTTCATACTTCCGAAACTTGAATTTTTCATTCTTAATTCTTCATTAAAAAAGGACTCCTCCTTTTTTCAGCATCCTGTGCTGTAGATGAACTTGTCGCCGACGGTGGCGGGCTGGGTGAGGAGCCAGGGGGCCATCCACTCGGGTACGGCGGGGGCTTCGCCGCGCTCGAGCATCTGCTGCCACTCCTCGTCGGTGAGACGGTTGCCCAGCGGGCGCACGAACTCGTAGTAGCTGAAGGTGGCGCCGCGCGTCAGGTAGGTCTCGCCGGCTATGCGAACGAGGACGTAGATGGTGTTGGCATTGCCCGTGGCCTCGTAGAGGATGCCGTCCTTGGGGCAGCCCTCGACGTTGCGGGTATAGACGTCGGCGACGAGGGCAATGGAGCGCTCGGCTCCCTTGATGTCGTCCCACCTGTCGACCTCCTGCTCGGGGTCGAGGATGGAGAGGGTGAACCACTCGATGTGGCTGCCCATGAGGGAGAGTATCTGCTGCTTCTCGGCTGAGGTGGTGCGTCCGACGTGCTCGTCCTCGGCCACCTCGAGGCAGAGCTGGGTGTACTCGCGCAGGCGCTCGGACTTGCCGAGGATGTCTTCGTCGTCGATGCCGACGCTCCTAAGCACGTCGCCGAGCTGGTCGATGAGGGCTGTCAGCCCCTTCCAGAAGGGGATGTTGGGCTCGACGTAGTTCACCTTGACGAGGTCGGGGAAGTCACTCCCCCCGCCGCACTCGGCAGCCATGGGCTGCTCGGCATAGAGGATGGCGTCGTGCTTGAGCTCGGCCCACGAGGCGAGGGCGGTGTTGAGGTTCTTGCATCGCCAGGCAGGCGTGAGCGTGAAGCCCGGGGCCTCCTTGCCGACGCTCTGCATCTGGACGAGCAGGCGCATCCACGCGGCGTACATGCTGCCGTCGGCATAGTGGGCGAAGATGTTCTTCAGCTTGTTCATCTCGGGGGTGTACTTATCCCACGCGGCGGACTCGTGGTAGAGGGTGTCGAGGAGGACGTCGGCAGCGCGGACGCCGAAGGCGGAGAGGATGTCGAGCCCCTTGGGGTAGGCGCGTTCGGCACCGGTCCTGACGTCCGCCAGACGGCCGAGAATCTCGGCATCGGGGGTGTAGCGCTGGGGCATGAAGTTGACCTTCTTCACACAGTCGTTGGCGATGGGCGGCGTGATGCGGTTGCGCTTTTCGAAGAGCTGGTCGATGGCGGCCTGGACGTCGTCGGCGGTGCGGCTGTTCCAGAGCTCCTCGACAGAGAGGTTGTCGGCCTCGCCCATCAGGAAGTCGAGGGGGACGGTGACCTTGTGGTAAGCCTCGAGGGCCTTGTCGCCGGCGCGGCCCAGGAGTGCAGCCATGAAGAGGCAGGGGCTGTCGGGGTTGACGTCGTCGGCACAGAAGAAGACCGTCTGCAGCCACATCATGGCACGGAAGTAGCGCTGGGCCTGCTCGTTACGCGTGTAGTGGCCGCGGGGCTTGAAGAGGCTGTAGCCGAACTTGGCGTCAGAGGGATAGAGCAGGGCGTAGTCGTCGTCGAGCTTCGCGATGCGCTCCAGCTCGCCCTCGTAGAGAACGGCGTAGGCGTCGGGCACAGCGACAGTCGTGTCGTCGAGCAGACGAAGGGCAACGGCGAAGAAGGTGGCGGCGCGGGCTGTGTTGTCGCGCGTGGCGGCAGGAGCCGAAACGAGCGTCGTGTACTCGGTCATCGCCTGACGATAGAGCGTGGTGCAGAGCGTCTTCAGCGCAGGGACGAACTGGAACGTCTCGAGGTATTTCAGCACGTAGCTGAAGTACATGTGGAACACCTGCAGGAAGAGGTCGGAGGTGATGAACGACGGCATCATGCGGTAGTCGTTCTCCTCGTAGATCTGGAAGAGCTGGTAGTAGTCGGAGGGCTGGAGGGCGAAGTTGTGGTCGCGCAGATGGACGTCGAGCGCCTCGGGCTTGTCGGCCAGCTGGTACATGTTGGCGGCAAGCGAGGGGTTGAGCAGATGGCTGTGGATGAACGTCTCGCCCCTCATGGCCTCCATCAGCTCGTCGATGCGGCGGACGAAGTCGCGTTCCTCATCGGTAAGGGGTGTGGCGGCCTTCTCGGTCTCGTAGTCGCTGTCGAACGGATAGCCGTCCTTGTAGCGGTCGAGGCAGGCCTGGTAGTACCAGCTGCTGCGGAGGTCGAAGAAGGCGTTGATGTCGCTCTCGACGAACCAATGGCCGTGGAGGGCGTAGGGGTAGGCACGCAGCAGGCGCAGCTCCTCGTACGAGCAGCGGCTGAGGTCCATGGTCACGTCGAGCTGGCGCGGCAGGGAGTCGAGCGAGAGGATGGAGACGAAGGGTGTCTCCTTCTGGCCGTCGTCGGCCGGGCGCGGCTGCTTGCCCTGGGGCTTGCATCCGGCCAGCAGGACCAGGAGGATGAGAAACAAATGGCGAATGACGGAGGTCTGACGAGGTTGTTTTTTCATAAGTTGACTGGTTTAATGCCGAAAGAACTGAGTTTGTAGGTACGATGGATGAGGCTGTCGGAGGCGTCGCGCTCGGTGGTACGGATGAGGGGGCCGTCGAAGCGGAAGTCGTCGAGCCGTGCGCCGACGTGCGAGCCCATCCAGAGGGGGCGTATGAGGCGCCCTTCGGTGAGGTGGAAGAGGAAAAGGCGTTTGTCCGGCTGGGGCGAGAAGCGTGTGGGCTTGATGACGCCGACGCCAATCTCGGGGATGCCGTCGCCCGTCAGGTCGCCACAGCAGAAGCGGTACGTGGGGTAAGGAAGGCTGAAGGCCGACACCTCGCGCCCGTCCTTGGCCAGATGGCGGATGATGCTGAGCGAATCATTCACCACATCGAGCCGTATCTCGCCGGCGGCATAGCGGTAAACGTTTTCCTTCTCGCCTGCGGAACAGGCCGCAAATAATAATAGGAAGACCCACCCCCAAAGGCCTCTTCCCATCCCTCCCCTAAAGGGAAGGGAGAGGGAAGTATCTTCCTTACCCCTTTTGAAGGAGGGGAGACCTATGGTATTGAGCTCCCTTCCCTTTAGGGGAGGGATGGGGAGAGGCTTCTTCATTTTTAATCACACTCCCCGTTTGGCACGGAGGAGCTGCTGGGCAGACGTCAGGTTGGTGGTGGGGACGTAGCCAGGCAGAGGCTGCATCTTCTCGTGGATGGCATCGAGGAACCACGAGGTCTGCGGGAAGAAGGCCTCCTCCAGCTCGTGGCAGGGGGTAATCCAGTTGCGGGAGCCGAGGACGACGGGGGCGGCATCGAGGTAGTCGAAGCAGAGGTCGGCAACGTTGGCGGCAAGGTCGTTAAGGAACGAGCCACGGGCCGTGGCATCGCCGGCTATGATGATGCGGCCGGTCTTCTTCACGCTATCGATGACGGGCTGGTAGTTGAAGGGCACCAGCGAGCGGGCGTCGATGACCTCGGCCTCCATGCCGAAATCGGCTTTCAGGCGGTCGGCAGCCTCGAGGGCGCGGTAGAGCGTGGCACCGATGGTGAGGAAGGTGACGTCCTTGCCGGCACGCTTCACGTCGGGCTCGCCGATGGGAATCTCGTAGTACTCCTTGGGTACGCCACCGGCGTGGAACTCCTCGCCCTTGTCGTAGATGCGCTGGCTCTCGAAGAAGATGACGGGGTCGGTGCCCTGCAGGGCAGCGTTCATGAGGCCCTTGGCATCGTAGGGCGTAGCCGGGAAGACAACCTTCAGACCCGGGATGTGGGTGCAGAGCGACGTCCAGTCCTGGCTGTGCTGCGCGCCATACTTCGAGCCTACGCTCACGCGGACGACGACGGGCATCTTCAGGATGTTGCCCGACATGGCCTGCCACTTGGGCAGCTGGTTGAAGATTTCGTCACCGCAGCAGCCCAGGAAGTCGCAATACATGATTTCGGGGATGACACGTCCGCCGCACATGGCGTAGCCGATGGCGGTACCGATGATGGCGGCCTCGGCGATGGGGGCGTTGAAGAGACGATGAGGCGGCAGGGCCTCGGTGAGTCCGCGGTAGACGGCAAAGGCACCGCCCCATTCGCGGTTCTCCTCGCCATAGGCCACGAGGCTCGCGTCCTTGTAGAAGCGGTCCACGATAGCCTCGAAGAGGCCGTCGCGGATGTTGTAGGATTTCATCTTGCTGACGGCCTTGCCCTCGGCATCCTTGTAGAAGCGCTCCTTGCCGGCAATCTGGCGGACGCGCGGATTCTCGTCCAGGGGATGGTTGACCTCGGGCACGGCGTCGGAGAGGCTGTCAACGGACTGGTTGGAGAACATCATGTCGCCCAACAGCTCGTCCTGCTTGACGAGGTCCATGCGGGGCGAGAGGGTGTCGTCGATAGCCAGTTTGTACATCTCGAAGAGTACGTCGCGCATCTGCTGCTGGATGGCGTCGAGCTGCTGCTGCGTGGCCACGCCGGCTGCGATGAGCTTCTCGCCGAAGGCGACGATGCAGTCCTCGGCCTGCCAGGCCTCGAGCTCCTCCTTCGTGCGGTAGGAGCCCTGGTCGGAGGGCGAATGGCCGCTATAGCGGTAGGTGACGACGTCGAGCAGGCAGGGGCCCTCCTTGCGCTCGAGGGCGGCCTTCTTGCGGCGGAAGGCGTCGATGACGGCAAGGGGGTTGTAGCCGTCGACACGCTCGGCCTGCATGGCGTCGGGACGGAAGCCGGCTCCGATGCGGGCGGCGAAGTCGTAGCCCATCGTCTCGCCACGCGTCTGTCCGCCCATGGCATACTGGTTGTCCATGATGCTGAAGAGGATGGGCAGGCCGCCCTTCATGTCGCCCTCCCAGAGGGTGCGGAACTGGTCCATGCTGGCAAAGGTCATGCCCTCAAGGACAGGGCCGCGTGCCAGGGCGCCGTCGCCGATGTTGCAGACGACGATGCCGCGCTTGCGGTTGACCTTCTTATAGAGTGCTGCGCCCACGGAGATACTGCCCGAGCCGCCCACGATGGCGTTGTTGGGGAAGATGCCGAAGGGGATGAAGAAGGTGTGCATGGAGCCGCCGAGACCCTTGTTGAAGCCCGTTTCGCGGGCAAAGATTTCGGCTATGGCGCCGTAGAGGAGGAAGCGGATGCCCAGCTCCTTGACGTCGTGGCCTTCGTAGCCGCGCTTGGCCACGTTCAGCGTGGCGCCGCCCCAGAACTCCTCCATGACCTTCGTAAGTTCTGCGTCGCTCAGAATCTGAATGGAGCGGAGGCCCTTGGCGAGGATCTCGCCGTGGCTGCGATGGGAACCGAAGATGTAGTCGTCGGTATCGAGGTTGTAAGCCATGCCGACGGCAGCTGCTTCCTGTCCGGCGCTCAGGTGGGCAGGACCAGGATTGTTGTACGCCACGCCGTTGTAGCCGCCCGTGGTCTTCACGAGGTTCAGCATGGTCTCAAACTCGCGGATGGTGAACATGTCGCGGTAGATGCGCAGCAGGTCGTCGGTGGTGTAGTGGCCTTCGGCCAGCTCGTCGGCGATGCTCTTGGCATATTGCATGACGGGGATGGTGGGGAGCTTGATTTCTCCTGCCTTCCGAATCTCTTTCGGGTCGATATAAAGTGCTTTGGACATAAGATGAATATTTTAAAGTTAAGAGTTAAGAATTAAGAGTTAAGAAAAATAGTTTATCTCCCAACATTCTTTCTTCATTCTTAACTCTTAATTCTTAACTAAACTGAATGCTGTTTCCTTGATGATTTCGCTGACGGTGGGGTGAGGGAAGACGACTTCCTTCAGTTGCTCGACGGTCATCTCCTGTTCGATGGCGATGCAGCAGCTGTGGATGATCTCGCTGCAGGGGTTGCCCAGCATGTGGACGCCCAGCACCTCGTGGTACTTCTTGCCGACCATGAGCTTGCAGATGCCCTCGCCGCCTTCGTTCTCGGCCACGAAGCGTCCGGCAAAGGCCATGGGGAGCTTGAGGACGTCGTAGTCGATGCCCTTGGCCTTTGCCTGCTCTTCGGTAAGGCCGACGCCTGCCACCTCGGGGTTGGTATAGACCACGCCGGGGATGGCGTCGTAGCGCATGCGGTCGTCGTGGCCGAGGATGGCGTTGACGGCCACCTCGCCCTCGCGGCTGGCGGTATGGGCGAGCAGGCTGAAGCCTGTGACGTCGCCTGCGGCATAGACGCCCGGGATGTTGGTACGCATCCTGTCGTCCACCTTGATGCCCACGGGCTTGCCGCCCTTGTTGAGCGTCATCTCCACGCCGAGGTTCTCCAACCCGAAACCGCTGATATTGGCACGTCGGCCCACGGAGAGCAGTATCTTCGTGCCGCTGACGCGCTGGGTCTGGCCGTCGGGGTCTTCATAGACCACGGTGTTGCCCTCGATGGCGGTAACCTTGCAGCGGAGGTGGAACTCGATGCCCTTCTTGGCGTAGATGCCGCGCAGCATGGCGCTAATCTCGCCGTCGAGGCCGCCGAGGATTTCGGGCAGCATCTCGATGACGGTAACCTTCGTGCCGAGACTGTTGAAGAACGAGGCGAACTCCATGCCGATGACGCCTCCGCCGATGACCACCAGCTCTTCAGGCCGCTCGCGCAGGGCGAGGATTTCGCGGTTGGTGACGACCGTGTCACCGGCCTCCTTCAGCCCGGGGATGGGGGGCACGGCAGCCTCGCTGCCCGTGCAGACGAGGAGGTTGCGGGCGGCGTAGGTCTCCTCGCCGCAGCGGATGGCGATGCCCTCGGCCGAGCGGCCTTCAATCATCGCCTCGCCCTTGACGACAGTTACGCCGTGGTTCCTCATGGCAGCCTTCACACCACCCACGAGCTTCTTCACCACCTTCTCCTTGCGGCTGACGATTTTGCCGTAGTCGAACGAGGCCTCCCCGACGCTGATGCCGTATTTGTCGCCGTGGCGGGCATAGTCATATACTTTTGCGGAATAGAGGAGCGTCTTGGTGGGGATGCAGCCCTCGTTGAGGCAGACGCCGCCCAGCTCCCGCTTTTCGAACAATACCACTTGCAGGCCTTGGGCGCCTGCTCTCTCTGCGGCTACGTACCCGCCCGGGCCGCCGCCAATGATGGCAAGATCAAACATGATTCTATTTTTACTTTTTGATGACTTACGAGTTACTATTTCGTTAGAACGTGATATCAAGTTTTTCAATCTCCGTGGCGATGGTCTTGAGGAAACGCGTGGCTTCGCCGCCGTCGATGGAGCGATGGTCGTAGGTGAGGCTGAGGCCGATGTAGGGCACAAAGGCATAGACGCCTCCGCCGAGGTCCTTCGGGCGGGGCACGATGGTGTTGACGCCGAGGATGGCACTCTGCGGCACGTTGATGATGGGGGTGAAGATTTCCACGCCATAGGCTCCCAGGTTGCTGACGGTGAACGAGGCGGCTTCGGGACGCAGCAGGTCGGGGTTGATGCTGCCCTTCTTGCAGTCGTCGGCCACCCGCTTGAGGGCTTTGCTGAGGCCGATGATGTCGAGGTCGTCGGCAGCCGGTACGGCGGGCACCATCAGTCCGCGCTCGGTATCGACGGCGAGGCCGAGGTTTACCTTGCGGAAGATGCGCAGGCTCTCGCCGAGGCAATGGCTGTTGACGTTCGGGAATTGCTTCAGGGCGCGGATGACGGCATAGCACACCAGGTCGTTGATGGTGATGTTGGCGTCGATGCGCCCCTCCTCGTAGGCTTTCTTGGCCTGACGGCGCAGGGCTTGGATGCGGCGGGCATCGGCACCCAGGTGGTGGGTGAGCTGCGCCGAGTTCTGCAGGGCGTTATACATGGCGCGGGCAATCAGCTTGCGCATGTTCGTCATGGGGACATCGTCGTAAGAAAGGGAAGCCTCCCCCATCCCCTCCTGAAGGGTAGCCTCCCCCTTCCCCTCCTGAAGGAGGGGAGACTGATTACTTCCGCTCACGGCTCCCTTCCCTTTAGGGGAGGGCTGGGGTGAGGCTGCGCTCGCCGCTCCCTTCCCTTTAGGGAGGGGTTGGGGGTAGGCTGTCAAATCGCAGCCCCTGACCATGCCTGCCAGTCCGCTGCCCTTGGCGGGAGCGCCGAGGCCGCCTTCGGCCATCATGGCGCGGGCCTTGCCGCTGAGGCGGCCCTGCGTATGGACGGCAGCCTCAACGTCCTGTTCGATGATGCGTCCGCCGGGGCCTGAGCCGCTGAGGCTCCGCCAGTCGATGCCCTTCTCTTCTGCCAGCCGGCGGGCACGGGGCGAGGCGAAGGACATAGCCTCCCCCGTCCCCTCCTGAA
Organism: Bacteroidaceae bacterium; assembly: GCA_024697785.1. Taxonomy (GTDB): domain Bacteria; phylum Bacteroidota; class Bacteroidia; order Bacteroidales; family Bacteroidaceae; genus UBA1189. The sequence goes on from JAILEU010000013.1 coordinate 11,254, forward strand.
GGAGGGGGGAATGATTACCTCCGCTCACGGCTCCCTTCCCTTTAGGGGAGGGCTGGGGTGAGGCTTCGGGCTGGGGTGAGGCTTTCTCCGGAACAGCCTCGCCTTCGGCGCCGATGACCATGACGTCGGTGAGGCAGGGCACCTCGTCGCCTTCGTGGAAGTAGCACGCCAGCACGATGCCCTCGGCCTTCGACTCCTCTTCGAACGAGGCCTTGTCGGTTTCGTAGGCAAACAGCACGTCGCCCACGCTTACCTTGTCGCCCACGTTTTTCCGTATCTCCGTGATGATGCAGCTCTCTACCGACTGCCCCTGCTTGGGCATTATCACAACCGTTGCCATGTCAATTCCTAATTCTTAATTCCTGATTCACAATTAAACCTCGGCAAAGCCGAACTAAACCTCCGGCGCAGCCGGAACTAAACCCATAAACCATTCCTAATTCTATTCGTATATTGCCTTATAGTTCATCTTAGCCCAGTCGGGGATGGGGATGGTGGGGTCATCGACGGTATGGTCGATGACGTACTTGGCATTCCGCATGACGTTCGTCTCCATGAAGCGCAGCTCCTCGTGAATGAGGTGCATCATGCATGAGGCAATCTCGTGGCCGTGCCCGTCGAAGCGGATGGCCTGGTAGTTGTAGCCCTTCTTCTTGTACATCTTCGCCAGCGGGTCAAGGCCGCCGAAGAACAGTCGTCCCAGCTTCATCTTCTTATAGGGCACGATCTTGTCGTCCGTACCGTGGAAGAGCAGCGTTGGGCACGGCTGGTTTTTGTACCACGGCCCGCCCTGGTAGCTGTAGAGGGCTCCGCTGAAGGCCATCACACCCGCGTAGTTGAACCCTTCGGGTATCGATGCCGCCCGTTCCGAGCGGTTGGCAATCTCGTACTCGGCCTGCAGCGCCGTGATGGCGCCAGCCGACGAGCCGCTGACCACCATGTTGGCGGCGTCCACGCCGTATTCACGTCCATGCTCAAGCAGCCAGAGCGTGGCGCTAAAGAGGTCGTCGACGGCTATGTCGATGGCATGCTGCACGGCGTGGATGAAGGCCATGCCGAAGCCGCTGTTGTAGCCCTTCAGCCCCAGCCGGTAGTCGATGGCCACCACGGGGTAGCCCTCGTCCGTCAGCCGTTTATACCATTGCCGCTCGTGCGCGTTGTTGCGTTCGCCGCCGACGAAGCCGCCGCCAAAGATAAACAGAACGGTCGGTTTCTCGCGTCCGTCGATGCTCGTCCGGCTGCCCTCGGCAGGGCGGTAGATGTCGAGATAGAGGCTACATGTGTCGCGGTCGGCAAACTTGAAAGTTCCTGCCGGCAGAAACACGCGCTCCTGCGCCGCAGCCACGAAGGCCACCGCCAAAGCCATTAGAGTGAAAGCAATTTTTTTCATACTTTTTACAATTTGGGTGCAAAATTACAATCTCCCGCGCGAAAATGCAAATATTCATTTGCTGTTTTTTGAAATGAGGGGGCATGATACGATGATACGATGATACAATGATACCGTTTTTCCTCGCCGCGCGCCCTTTGCGAGCGACGCTGCGCCCTATGGGCGTACCGCTACGCCCATTGCGTCGCGCGCGCCGATGACTGCGCTAAACGTTAAAATCGCAAAGTCTGTTTTGCTGACCGGGGCCCGTTTGGAAAAACCGCAAGAAACAAAAAAATATCCCCCTCCGCCGTGGCGCCGAACGCCGTGCCATTCGTAAAAAAGTAAAGAATTGCGTCCCCTGATTGGCAAAGGACTGAAAAGGTAGAGGATATATCAGAATAAACGTAAAAAATTGTGATAATCCACTAAATCTTGCTAAATTTGCAGCAAAAACAGGAATTGTTTATGAAGAAAAGTAGATTTGTATCGGCATTGTTGGGCATCGTTGCGCTTGTCGCATCGGGTTCGGTGCGGGCCGATAATGCCAGTGAGAGGGGCTTTGTGATTCTCGGTGGCGAGCTGAGCAACTCGGCGGTAACGTCGGTAAACGATATTGACGAGGTGCTGCCACGAATGAAGGCGCTGGGACTGAACACGGTGCTTGTGCCGGTCTATTGGGAGTTCATGGAGCCCGTAGAGGGACAGATGGACTTCACGCTCGTCAGCCGTACCATCCAGCGGGCACGCGAACTTCAGCTGAAGGTGGTGTTCCTGTGGTTTGGCGCGTGGAAGAACTCGATGTCGTGCTATGCGCCAGCGTGGTTCAAGCGCGATGCGAAGCGGTTTCCACGGGCGATGACAAAAGAGGGAAAGCCGTTGGAGATAGCCTCGTGCTTCAGCGACAAGGTGCTGCAAGCAGACCTGAAGGCGTTTTCGGCACTGATGCGGCATATCGCTGAGAAGGACCCGCAGCGCGATGTGGTCATCATGATGCAGATAGAGAATGAGATTGGTATGCTGGAGTCGGCACGCGACCACTCGCCGCTGGCCGAAAAAGCCTATAGGCAAGCCGTGCCTCAGGCCTTGCTGAAAGCGCTGAACATCCAGAAACAAGGCTCTTGGGCAGAGGTCTTTGGTACGGATGACCGTGCCGACGAGCAGTTCATGGCGTGGCACTACGCCTGCTATGTGGAGCATCTGGCCAAGGCCGCGCGTCAGATTCACAACATGCCGCTCTATGTAAATGCTGCAATGAACAGCCGAGGCCGCGAGCCCGGTGAGTATCCGTCGGCAGGCCCGTTGGCGCATCTTGCCGACATCTGGCAGACGGGTGCTCCCAGCATTGATTTCCTTGCGCCCGACATCTACGACACGGGCTTCAAGTCGTGGGCTTCGCAATATGCCATGCCTTTGAGGCCGCAAGAGGGCGGCAAGGTGAAGAACCGCCTCTTCATCCCTGAGAGCCGCTGTTGCGAGAACAGCGGTGTGCGTGCGCTCTATGCTTTCGGTGAGCATCAGGCGCTCGGCTTCTCGCCCTTCGCCATCGACCAGGCTTCGCCGCGAGAGACGGAGACGGTAACGCAGGCGTATAACCTTCTGTCGCAGGTGTTCAACGTGAAACAGCAGAACACATGGGGCTTGCTTTTCGACCAGGACGACAAGGAGCGTGTCATCGACGACGAGGGCGTTGTGATGACTTGCCGCCACTATTTCACGCTGCCCTGGGATGCCCGCGCCACCGACGGCTCGACGTGGCCCGAGGGCGGAGCCATGCTTGTCCGTCTGGGCAAGTACGACTATCTGCTGGCAGGCAGCGGCGTGGTGGTTGACTTCAAGACGCGTACGGAGAAAAACCAGGAACAGCAGAAGGCGTTGGGTGAGGACGGCTTTGCCGAGGCTGGCACGGCATCGCACTCCTCTGCATCGCGGTTCACGGGCTCTCGTCTTGGTCTGCTTTCCGTTGATGAAGTCACTATCGACCATCAGGACGAGATGCACTTTCTTCGCCGTCACAATGGCGACCAGAGTCATCAAGGCCGCCATGCACGCATCAGCGTAGGCGATTGGAAAATCCTGCATATCCAGCTTTACGAATACAAGTAGAGGCGTGTTTTTACACGTTCGCCACACTCTCCGTCACGGTGTAATGGGCCAATCGGCAGTACATTGAAAGCCGCGTAACGCACGTGACGCAGAAAAACAACTTTTTATTGTGGTTGCTAAAAAAAGATGTTCTCTATGGGCATTACGAAAAAATGTGTATCTTTGCACGTCATTTTTTCTAAATACCAACCGATGAAACGTTACCTCTTTCCCTTTCTCCTCCTCTTGCTGGCGCTGACGGCGGCAGCACAGAACCCCGTCATTCACGACCAGTTCACGGCCGACCCGACGGCGCGTGTCTTCGGCGACCGCGTGTACCTCTACCCCTCGCACGACATCTTCCCGCCCGAGGGAGCAAGGCAGGACTGGTTCTGCATGGCCGACTATCACGTCTTCTCGTCCGACAACCTGACGGACTGGACGGATTACGGCGTCATCGTCACGCAGAACGCCGTGCCCTGGGTGCGCACGGATTCCTATGCCATGTGGGCGCCCGACTGCGCGTGCCGTGACGGGAAATATTACTTCTACTTCCCCGCTGCACCCAAGGACGGACGCGGCTTTGCCGTGGGCGTGGCTACGGCCGACAGGCCCGAAGGCCCGTTCATGTGCGAGCCCCTGCCCATCGCGGGCATCAGCGGCATCGACCCCTGCGTGCTCCTTGACAACGACGGCCAGGCCTACATCTACTGGAGCGGCATGGGCATCCGCGGAGCCCGCCTGAAAGCCAACATGAAGGAACTTGCCGACCCCTTGCAGGAGATTGCCATGCCCCGCCGCGAAGGCATGCCGGAGATGCCGCCCATGAAGGTAGGCGGCGAGGAGATGAAGGGGCTGCCCGACGGCTTTAAGGAGGGCCCGTTCGTCTTCCGCCGCGGCGACTGGTACTACCTCACCTTCTCCTGGGTGCGCGGCGAGACCGGCGAGGGCAAGAACCCCACCGAGACACTCGCCTACGCCATGTCGCGCTCGCCCCTCGGCCCCTGGGACTTCAAGGGCATCATCATGGCCGAGCATGCCAACCATTGTTGGACCAACCACCACAGCATCGTGGAATTCCGCGGGCAGTGGTATCTCTTCTATCACCACAACGACTTCTCGCTGCGCGACGACAAGCGCCGCTCGGCCCGCATCGAGCGGATTACGTTCCGCCCCGACGGCACCATCGGCGAGGTCGTGCCCACCATGCGCGGCGTGGGCATCAACCGTGCCGCATCACGCATCGACGTGGACCGCTACAGCCAGGCCAGCACAGGCGTCGTCACAGCCTTTGTCGATTCGCTCCAGCCCTTCCGCGGCTGGCACGCCACCCTGCCCGCCAAGGGCAGCTGGCTCCGCTACGCCGACGTCGATTTCACGGACGTTACCGACGGCTACCTCGTCGTCTGCGCCAAGGCTGCCGACAACACCGAGTTCTATGTCCGCGAGAAGACGGCCAAGGGCAAGGTCATCGCCAAGATAAAGATGACGGTGAAGAGCGAGGTGGCGCGCCCCGGCTCGCCGACGCCCTTCCGCCGCGACCAGTCGGGCCAGTGGCTCACGTTGACCAGCACCATCGACTATACGCCCAAGGGCATCACCGACCTCGTCATCACCAACGAGGGCGGAGCCGCTGTCAGCATCGACTGGCTGCAGTTCAAGAACCGCCCGAAATACTTCACACCCGTCGGCTCCGCCGCAGCACCCGCACAGCCCGACCCGCAGGGCTTCATCCGCCGCTGGAGCCTCATGGAGCCCATCGCCGTCGATGTCCGCTCGAACATCGTCTTCACCAACTCGTGGCTCCGCGAACAGTTCGACGAGAAACTCGCCAGCCTGCCCAAGTCGAAAGCGAAGTGGTACAACCTCGACAGCGAGAACTACAACGTGAAGCTCTTCCGCTTTGCCGAAAAGTACGGCCGTCAGACCTATGGCTCGTTCTTCTGGTGCGAGACGGTCATCGACTGCCCCGACGAGATACCGGACGTCCGTCTTGCCGCCGGCTCCAACGGCGCCTCCCTATGGTGGCTCAACGGCGAAGAGGTGCTGCTGCTGGAAGGCGACCGCCGCATGGTGGAGGACGACGGCGTGTCGCGCCGCCTGACGCTCAAGAAAGGTCGCAACGTATTGCGCAGCGCCGTCATCAACGGCCCGGGCCTGAGCGACATGTGCGCCCGCTTCATCGACGAACAGGGAAATCCGATTACTGACTTCACAATCCTCAACAGCAAATGATCATGAAACGTTTCCATACCCTCCTTGCGGTCTTGGCCATCGCCGCCGCTGTCAACGCACAAATCGGCCAGCCTTACATCCACGACCCCTCGACCATCGCCGAGTGCGACGGCAAGTACTACACCTTCGGCACGGGCGGAGGAGGACTGATCTCCGACGACGGCTGGTCGTGGCACAGCGGAGCCGACCGTCCGGGTGGTGGCGCAGCCCCCGACGTGATGAAACTGGGCGACCGCTACCTCTGCATCTACGGCGCCACAGGCGGCGGACTGGGCGGCGGACACAACGGCCGCATCCTCACCATGTGGAACAAAACCCTCGACCCCAAGAGCCCCGACTTCCGCTGGACAACGGCTGTGGAGGTATGCTCGAGCGACGGCATGGAGGACCAGGACGCCATCGACCCCTGCCTCTTCCTCGACCCCACGACGGGCCGTCTGTGGGCCACCTACGGCACCTACTTCGGCACCATCCGCATCATCGAGCTCGACCCTGCGACGGGCTTCCGCGTGAAGGGAAATGTGGAGAAGGACATCGCCATCGACTGCGAGGCTACGGACCTCATCTTCCGCGACGGCTGGTACTACCTGCTCGGCACCCACGGCACCTGCTGCGACGGCGTCAACTCGACGTACAACATCGTCGTAGGCCGCTCGCGCAACGTCGAAGGGCCGTACCTCGACAATGTCGGCCGTGACATGTTCCACGGCGGCGGACGCATGGTCATCGCCGCCGGCGACCGCGTGTGCGGCCCCGGACATTTCGGACGTACCATCATCGACGAGGGTGTCGAGCTCATGTCGTGCCACTACGAGGCCGACCTCGACCAGGGCGGGCGTAGCGTGCTCGGCATCCGTCCCCTGCTGTGGCGTAACGGCTGGCCCGTGGCGGGCGAACGCTTCAAGGAGGGCACCTATGCCATCCTTTCCGAGCGCCGCGGCTATTCCCTGGAGCTCGCCGTCGATTTCGTCCGTATGCAGCAGGAGCGGCGGGGATGGTGGGGCGCCAATACGGATGAGCCCGTGAAACCCATCCCCGACCAGCGGCTGGAGGACGTCAATGGCACATGGCCCGAGGGCGACATCGCCGTGCGCTGTGGCGATTATATGTTCCGTCCCCATCAGCATTGGACCGTCACGGCCGTACCCGAGGCAGGAGGCTATCTCGGCGGACCTTACTACAAGCTGACTATTGCCGGCACCGACCGCGCCCTGACGGCCACCGCCGCGCTTGAACTGACCACGGCGACATTCTCAGGCACAGACGAACAGCTATGGCGCATCGAGCAGCTCACCGATGGCACCTTCCGCCTGCTGCCGAAGCGCATTCCCGGCCACGCCGAGCTCAACACCCGCTACGTGCTCTACACCCCCGCCGACAGCACCCCCACCCTCGCCGCGTGGGACTTCACCTCCGACAACGCCAAGTGGAACTTCCTGCCCTACTGCGCCCAGTAGAATCATATAATAAATTATATCACATATTACTTGTGATTCTACTAATAGGCGGATTCTTTTCTGCCTCGGCGGAAGACGTGTATTATGTTTATCTGAAAAGCGGAGGCGTGGAAGCCTTTTCATCCGACTATTTTGCCGTCCCTCAAACATTGCCAGACGGATCCCTTTGTGTCATGTCCCATGACGGACATCTTTTTTCGTTTATCGGGACAGAGTACAGCAAGTGGAGTTTAGAAGCCCCCACCTATCCCTATTTTTCCTCTTTTAAGTTTAACAACAAATACAATCCGTCGTTGCATCAGGATATAGTTGTGGATTGTTTGTCAAGCAACGAGAATCCACAGTTCAACGTGCTGGATACCATTAGGATAGCCGCCAATTCGATTGGTAAGAGACTTACACCCAGTTTCAGGACAAGCGAACCGGATGCCCTTGTGTATGCAGAGGGGAAAATAGCCAGGAGCAAGGTGTCGCGTTATAGATTTGACCATGATATTGTCTTTACCGTAGCAAGTCCAGGTTGCTTGCGCTGGATAATCGACGAAGAAGAAATCATACGAAGTGTTCCCCTCGGGCATTCTTATCTGGTACATGTGGATTGGCTGACAGACAATCCGATGAACATACCTCGTATTGACATCAACATCGATGGGGGCAGAAAGGTCACCAGCAAGGATGTGTATGTGAAAGCCTCATTCGGCATCCAGGGTAATGGCGTTTATGAAGATTTCCCTTTATGTGACGTATGGATTAAAGGACGTGGAAACACAAGTTGGGATTGGCCCAAGAAGCCCTATCGCCTGAAGTTTGACGAAAAAGTGAGTCCTTTTGGATTGTCGGGGGGAAAGAACTGGGTGCTCTTGTCGAACTATCTGGCAGGTTCATTATTCGCCAATGCCCTGGCATTTAAAAGTGGGCAGCTGGCGGGCGTTGCAGCATGTAACCACATCGTTCCGGTGGAATTGTATATGAATGGTGATTATCTGGGCAATTATATGTTTACTGAAAAGGTCGGCTTTGGAAACAACAGTTTAGATGCTGACGAAAAGTCTGACTGCCTGCTCGAACTTAGCAGAGAGTATGACGAACAATACCGATTCCGTTCTAATCCCTACAATCTTCCCGTAAACATAAAAGAACCCGACCTTACCTCTTATTATTCCACAGATATATATGGGCAGAAGGAACGAATCAAACGGAGTTTCAACAATCTGGCGAAGGCAATACATCTACAATCTGACGAAGTAAGTGATCTGTTGGACATTGATGCTTGTGCCAGATTCTTGCTTGTGAATGATTTATGCAACAATGTGGAGCTAAACCATCCCAAAAGTACCTTCCTGTTCAAGGAGAATTATGCATCGGAAGACACGAAATATGTTTTCGGACCTATATGGGATTTTGACTGGAGTTATGGATTCGCCAGGACAAACACCTATTTTGACAGGGATCAGAACACAACGTGGCTCCGCACTCTTGATGGTTCCGTCGGAAACTTTTTTTTCCACGACCTGATGGAACTGGACATTGTGAAGCGATATTACTATAAAACCTGGATGGATTTTATATACAACAGCCATATTGACGAGTTGAAAGAATTTGTCCAGGACTACTATGACTTTGCCCATCTATCCTTTGAACATGATATGGAGAAGTGGGGGCGAAAGGTCTCTTATCAAGAACTTGTTAAAAAGGCTCAGAAATGGCTGGATGATAGGGCCAAGTATATTGTCAGCAATTTGACTGTCTACGATTTAACTGATTTTGAGACCCGCTTAGAGGGCGATGTTAACCGAGATGGAGAACTCACAGTTACTGATGCTTTGCTAACGTTCGATTATATCCAGACAGGCGTTGTTTCCGAGATAGATTTATCTCTGGCTGATGTCAACTACGACGGCTCTGTCAATACAGCCGATGTCGTCAGTATGGTGCATCGCATCATCCAACAAAAAGACTGTGCTACCCCTGTCAGACCCTATGGATATCATAATCTTTCAACCCGTATTATGGCAGATCCGTTTGAATTGAAACTTGGTCAGAGCATCGACGTTCCCATTCAATTGTCGTGTGAAAACACAGAATCTGACATGTATTATGCCTTTCAATGCGATATCCATCTGCCCAAAGGGTTGAGTTTGACAAATGTCAAGACCGACCTTGACAACTTAGGCTACATGGTTTATTCCGCTATAGATAATGAAGACTCGCGCGTCGTGCTAATGCCATCAGGGACAACGGTACGGCCAATAAAGAAAAATTCACCCATACTTGTGCTTGAGGTATCTGCCGACAAGGTCGTTGAACCGTCAAGTCGTACTATCAGTATTACAAACATTCGTTTGACAACAGAAGAAAGAGAAGAGGAACAATTGCATTCTGCGTACATTTCCTTTGATGAGACTACAGGGCTTAACGCCCTTCAGGCGAAGAGCATACAAGTCTCAGGCGGGCACAGTATTGTCATCACATCCCTGGAAGAGCAAGATATTCATATTGAGTCAATTGATGGAAAGTACATAAAGACGATCCATGTCCTTCCGGGCAGGACTATCCTGGATCTATCCACAGGTGTCTATGTAATTGCAGGGCAGAAAGCCGTTGTTTACTAAAACAACAGAGCCTATGTAACGACAATTATTCGCCGCTGACAGCACCCCCACCCTCGCCGAATGGGACTTCACCACCGACAACTCCAAGTGGAACTTCCTGCCCTATAGCGCCACTCGGTGATTGGTGAGAAGTAAAAAAAAGGACACCCTCTATATATATAGTATCCCGAAAAAATCGTAAAATTACGATTTTTACCACTTTTTTTCGTCCCAAACTAAAAAAAGTGCTCACAACACCTTCTCAAGGGGGGGGCGTGTGGGGAGAGAGGTATCAGCGAATGTTGCTTGATACCATGATACCTGATACTTTTGATACCGCTTTCATCTCATCATTTCTTGGGGAAAGGGCGTGTACGAGGTATCAGGTATCAAAGTATCACGGTATCACGCAGACACCCTTGATACCATTTTCCTCCCTTTTTACTTTCTTTCTTCTCTTTGTTGTATTTCTCTTTTTTCTTTGATATAAATATATAATAACAAACACACAAAAAATGGCGGCGCGAAAAAGGTGGTATCACTTTTTTACCGTGATACCGTGATACCTGATACCTTTTCCTCACCCTGCCGAGAAGGTGCTGTGAGCGCTTTTTTTCAATTTTGTGCAAAAAAAAATTGGCAAAAATCGTAATTTTTCGATTTTTTCGGGATACTATATATATAGAGGGCATGATGAACGCAGCGCCTGCCCCGCGCGCCGTCGCCCACTTCGCTGTGAAGCTTCAGATAGTTCGGAAGCTACTCCAGAATTTCCGGAAGCTTTTTCCAAAATTTCCTTTCTCTCCCGCTCTCCATATATTTCCCTTTCTATCAGTTAAAAACCTCAAAACCCCAACCGTTATGTCCATCAAATCCAGTCCCAACCGATCAGGTATGTTTCTTCGTTATCATTTTCGCACATCGGCATTCTATTCCCCGATGACAAGGTCGTCCA
>JAILEU010000016.1 GCA_024697785.1 Bacteroidaceae bacterium
GGAACTTTCTGCGTGAAGTCTGTTTTTTTTCTTTCTCTTCTTCCATGATAACTTCGTTAATGGATAATTATCAATTGTCAATTATCAATTATCAATTGCGCCAAAAGCGCTTAATCATCCGTTATTTTCAAGCACTTAATCCTTGTCGCGTCGCGCAGCAGCAACATGCCGTCGGCATACGCCATGGGACCCCAGGCATCGGCGCCGTCGGGGATTACCGTCTGGTGGCGCAGAAGCGTCATCGACTCCTTACCCAGCTGATAGACATAGAGCTCGCCGCTCTCTTTCAGTACGAACAGCTTTCCGTCAATCACCACATACGGGCCGAGGCCGAAACGCTCGTCGCTGGCTGAGTTCCACACCACGCGGTGGAGGTCCGTCGGCTTGTAGATGCAGACCCGTTCGCGCATGCCGCCTCCGTTCTTTGGCAGGATGGTGAGGATCATGTCGCCCCCGTAGAGGATGGGCGTCTGCTGTTCGCTGCTGAGTCCCTGTTCCGCCTTATACTGGTCGGCTATCCTTGCTGTCCACGTCGTTCCCGTGCGCCCCACCTCAAGCAGGGCGCCTCCAGCGCCGTAGCCCGCCACGAGCAGCACCCTGTGGTCGTCGATCTGCATGGGCGACGGGGCGATGACCGAAGGCTGCCAGCCCCCTGTCTTCCAGAGCATACGTCCGCGTCCTTCGCCCTCGGCAGCTATGCCGCACACGCCTCCCACGCCAGCATAGACGTAGGTACGTGTGCCGCCCAGCGTCATGGGCATGACCGAGGAGTGGGACATCTTCAGTCCCGCCTCGTTGGGCGTCCACCAGCGCGTCTGCCCTGTCTTCACGTCGATGCCCACCATCAGGGTGTCCTTTCCTGCTGGTGCCAGGACCAGCTCATCGCCGTTGATCAGCGGGCATTGCCCCGCATACCAGAAGGGCACCTCCGAGCCGTATTGCTTCTTCATGTCCTTTGTCCATAGCAGGTTGCCCGTGGTGGCGTCGCACACCATCACGTGGCCCTCCGGCCCGATGGTCACCACCTGCCCGTCGGCCGACACGGCGGGTATGGTGCGGCTGAAGCCATGGTTGCGCTTCATGGGGACGCGATACCAGCGGCGCCACAGCTCCTCGCCCGTTGCCAGGTTCAGGCAGCGAAGGGCGTCGCTCGAAAGGCGTTCGTCATAATCCAATACGTACACCCGTCCGTGCCATACGGCAGGTGCCGCATGCCCTTCGCCCGTCTCCACCGTCCAGCGTGTCTCGAAGTCGCCCTCCTTCAGGCGGATGGGCGAAGTGTGCGTCACGATGGCTGTCCTGTCGGGACCGCGGAAGCCCGCCCACGCGTCGGCAAGCGAAGCGGATGGCTGCGCCACGCCTTCGTGCGCCATGAAGAACTCGCCGATTCTCACGTCGTCCGCCTTGCGTGCCGTTCCCTCAGGACGCATATCGGCGCCAGGCTCAGAAGCCCTAAAGCTCCGCGAAGGGTTATCCACGTGCCACCATACCACCACCGCCACCCAGAGGATGACGGTAGCCAGCGTGGCAAGGGTCGTGGCACGTCGGCTCATGGTCTTTTTACCTTTTAATTATCATTCGGGTGCAAAAATACACTTCCGGCTTATAAATTACAAGAAAAAAGCGTTAAAAAAATGCAAGATAGTGTATTTCGTTCAGCGCCTTTGGAAATTGAAGATTAAAAAATAAAAATAAAAAAATGAAGAATAGTTTTTAGACTTTTAGACTTTTAGACTAACAGACTATCAGATGAATGTTTCGTGGACGGCGCAGTTGCAGGGCTTTTATCTGTCAGTCTGAACCGACGAACGAAGCAAGAGCAGAGGGCAAACTTGTTTGCACTATGCCTTGCGAGGAGGAGGAAGAGCGGAGCTCATAGTCTGATAGTCTGTCAGTCTGTCAGTCAAATATTCCTAATTTCTTAAAGGTATTTCCAGAAGCTTTCGGGGAGATAGACGTTCGGTAGGTTTACAGCCTCGGCGAAGAGTGGCGCGACCTCAGCAGGGGAGTAGCCGGCGATGCCGCAGCCGACAGCCGTCACGAGGAAGGTGTACTCCGTGTGCTGCCGCGCAAAGTCGATAAACCGTCCGACGGCTTCAGCCATCGATTTCCTGCCCTCCATCGTCGGCAGGGCATAGCTTTGTCCGAACAGCCCTTCGCCCTCGCCCCACACGGCTCCGAACTGCTTGAAGGCGAAGTAAGCCGCTCCGCCACCATGAGCGCCGCCCTTGTTGCTGCCAAACACAAAGATTTCACCCGCGTTCAGCTTGCTTATCTTATTAGCAGCCACGCGTTTGCCCTCCTTCACGAAGGCGTTCACAGTTGATGATTGACTTTCCATGACTAAAGATTATTATAGTTTTTGCAAAGGTATAACAACATTTTTAAAAATCAATCCATTGTTGCGGATTTATCCGCAAGCACATGAATAGGAGGATTTGTAAGTTTTGTCTGCATTATCCAAGGTTGTTTCTGCATTCCGTCCTTCGCGCGCGTAATATAAGCGGAAGGTGTACCATACTCCCTTACATCGGATGCAGAATAACTTAAACGGAGAAAATTTGTTTGTTTTGCTTTTTTGTATGAAAGATTACGCTTATCTTTGCGGAAAGAAAAAAGGGCGGAACGTGCCTTCATGTTTCAATTAAAAAAGATACTACTATGGGACTCTTAGATTGGCTGCTCGGAGAGGACGAGCATAAAAAGCAGGAGAAGAAGAACCCGTTCGGCGCGTGGGACAACTATCATCGTAATGCGTCGATGGATAGGGACCAGTACGGCTACAACCTTGACGACGACTATCGCAGCGACATCGACAACATGGTGGAGTCGGATTTCGACGACTAACACCTCGCTCAAACTCAGAACGCTTTCAATAACAATGCTTTTGCCCTTTCAGGGCGCGGAATGATTTGCGCCCGAATATTCCCAGGGCGTTGCCCTGGGCTATGTGCTCATCGCCCCTTCAGGGCGTGCATGGAGTGTATGATTATTTTTGCGGATAATCAAACAGAATAGCGTTTAACGCTATGACGACAGAGTTTAACGTTACGGCGATAGAGTTTAACGTTGCGATGACAGAGTTTAACGCTATGGCGACAGAGTTTAACGTTACGACGACAGAGTTTAACGCTATGACGACAGAGTTTAACGTTACGACTCCAGCGTTTAACGTTGTGATGATAACGTTTAACGTTGCAATGATAGCGTTTTATTCTACGGCGCTAACGAATTTTTATAAGAGTTTTTCGAAAAACGGTCAACACCTACCTAAACGCTCACAACTGATTGTCTTTTAATTCCATAGACCAGGTAGGTGTTTGCTGAACACCTACCTAACACCTACCTGACACCTACCTAAACTCTTACCCGAAGAGCTGAAAAGGTAACAAACCCAATATTCAGGAACGGTTATATAGTCACGAATTGACTACGAATTCCACGAATTATACGAATTCTTTTCGGCTTTGCCTTTCCTGTCTTTTGGCGCGCGAAACACCTTCGTCGTAAGGAATTTTCTACAACCATCATGCTCTTTTGCTCACTCGGCTCCAAGAATTCGTGTAATTCGTAGTAAAAAAGGACTCCAAGAGTAGAATAACAGATGAGTTACAAGTGACGATTGAGGTAGGTGTCAGGTAGGTGTTAGGTAGGTGTTAGGTAGGTGTTAGGTAGGTGTTTGACAAACACCTACCTATCCTAACTCGCTTCACCATTGTGAGTTGCGAGAAGATAGGTAGGTGTTGGCGTTTTTTTCGTTTTTTCTATCTGTGAAGAATTGCTCCGGCGTCGCGGCCTTACGGTTTCTGGAAGACGCGGACGTAGTCCACTTCCATTGTGATGGGCAGGACGCTCTCGTCCACGCCCTGCGCGCCGCCCCAGTCGCCACCCCAAGCCAGGTTGAGGATGACGTAGAACGGCGTGTTGAAAGGCCACGTCTGCTTGTCGCCCTTGCCGTCGTTCTCGAAGTAGAACAGCTCCTTGCCATCGACGTAGGTGCGGATGTAGTCGGCCGTCCACTCGAGGGCATAGACATGGAACTCACCTTCGGCGCCGGCGCAGAAGCGCTCCTTCGTCTTCTGCGTGCCGATGCTGTGGTAGTACTTCTTGCAATGGATGGACGAGGAGGTGTAGTTGGGGTGATAGCCCACTTCCTCCATGATGTCGATCTCGCCGTCGTCGGGCCAGGCCGTGAAGTGGACGGGCATCATCCAGAAGGCGGGCCAGGTGCCCTTGCCGGCAGGCAGCTTGAGGCGTGCCTCCACGTAGCCGTACTTCCAACCGGTATTCCGGCAGGCATAGACACGGCCTGAATAGACTTTGTCGCCCTCCTTGAAGCAGTTAATCTTGAGCGTACCCTTCGAGCACTCCGCTACTGTGCTACCCCCGGGCGACGTCTGCTCGACGTAGGTCTGCAGCTCGTGGTTCACCCATCCGGCACGAGCCGTCTGGTACGTCCAGTCGCCTTTCAGGATGCCGTCCGTGTCGAACTCATCTTGCCAGACAAGCTGGTAGCCATCGAGGGGGCAGAGGTCGCTGTACTTGATTTCGGGCGCGGCGTCCTGGGTGACCGTGATGACGGACCGCCCGGCACCGGCCTTGACGACCACCGTGCCTCGGCGGCTGGCGGTGAGGGTGTTCTCAGCCACCACGACGTCGACCTTCCCTTCGTGAGAAGTTCCGGCGTTGTAGGTGACCTTCAGCCAGTCGTTGTCGCTGAAGGCGCTCCACTCGCGCGATGCCTTGACATCGACGGTAAACGTGTCGCCTTCGTGGCCTACGGAGAATTTATCTCCGCTGAGCGTGATGGTGGAAGCCGTCTGGCCTCCACCCTGCTCCTCCCCTCCTCCACAGGCCGTGAAGGAGAGGAGGGCGAGAAGTGTGAACAGGAAATTCATGGGTTTCATCGGACTTAGTACTCTATGAGCGAGAAACCGCTGATGGTGACCTCGCTGCCGGCGGGCGTGCGGCCAAGGTCAACAAACAGGGCCACCTTGTCGTAATCGACGTTGGGAGCAATGCCGAGCTGTTCGAAGCGGACATCCTCGTAGGCGCTGAGCTGGACGTCGTTCTTGTAGAAGAAGAAATTCTCGTTGTCGTTGCCCTCCCAGGCCAGCTTGACGGTGCAGACGCAGTCGGTGGAGCTGTTGATGGTGATGCCGAAGTCGTACTTCTTGGCGGCATAGACGGGAGCGTCGAGCGTGAAGTGGCTCTGTCCCTGCCATTCGCTACCGCCGATGCCCTCGGGAATCGTCAGCACGACAGACTCCTTCGAGGGATCCCACATGATGTCGGGAGCGAGCTGTCCGCTCCAGTCGCCTGCCGAATACCAATAGGTGAAGGTGACCTTCTCCGGATCCCAGAGCTGCGTGCCCTGCGGCGTGGGAGCGGCACCACCGCCGGCCTCAGCCAGCTTGATGTTCTTGAGCTCGACGGTGGAACCAGCGGGCGAACGGCCCAGGTCAACGAAGAGCACGCAGGCATCGTAATTGACATCGGGAGAGACGCCCTTCATCGTGAAGGTGGCCGTCTCGTAGGCATTGACCTGGAAGTCGTTGACATAGAAGAAGGCGTGGTCGTTGTCGTTGCCTTCCCAAGCCAGCTTCACGGTGATGACCATGTCGGCATCGGCATCAACGTCCATGCTGAAGTTGTAGGTCTTGTCGGCCGAAGCGGGGATGTTAGTGTGGAACTGTGTCTGGCCTTGCCATTCGCTGCCGCCAATGCCTTCGGGGATGACGACGCGGATGCCATTGCCGGCAAGAGGCTCCCACTGAGGATTGTCAATCTGTCCCCAGCCGCTGTTGGCATACCAGAAGCCGTAGTTGACCTCAGCAGCCGGCCAGAGGTTCTCGCCCTCGCTGTCGCCACCGCCGCCGTTAGGCTCCTGATGCTCCTGCAGGCAGACGTCCTTGACCACCACCTCCGTGCCGGCGGGCGTGCGGCCGAAGTCGAAGAAGAGGGCCACCTTGTCGTAATCGACATTGGGCGCAATCTTCGGCATCTTGAAGGGAACGTCCTCGAAGGCCTTGAGCTGCACGTCGTTGACATAGAAGAACGAATTATCGTTGTCGTTGCCTTCCCATGCCAACTTCACCGTGCAGACGCAGTCGGCAGCGCTGTTGATGGTGGCGCAGAAGTCGTAGAGCTTGTCGGCATAAACCGGGGCGTTGATGGTGAAGTGCGTCTGCCCCTGCCACTCGTTGCCGCCGATGCCTTCGGGCATCACCACGCGGAAGTCGTAGCCCTGCCATTCGAACTCAGGCGTCAGACCGCCGCTCCAGTCGGCAGGCGAGTACCAGAACGTCACGCCCACCTCGCCGCTGTTGCGCCACAGGTTGGTCGTGCCGGCGATGTCGTAGTGTGCGCCCTCCTCGGGATTGACGGGCTCCTCGGGATTGTCGTCGGGCAGCACGGTGCCGTCGTCAACGGCGTGGTCCTTGAGGGTGATGTTCGAGAGGGTAACCACCGTGTTCTCGGGACAGCCGCCGAAGTCGAAGACGAGCTTCGTATTGGCGGCGTCGATGCCGGCGAGGTCGCTGCGCCAGAAGATGACGTCCTCGTAGGCCTTCACGTCGATGCGCTCAGCGAAGAGGAAGTTGCCGTCGTCCGTGTTGTCCGTCAGCTTGATGGTGACGCCGGCGATATCGGTGGTGCTGTTGATGATGCACGAGAAGTCGTAGTTCGTCGCGGCACTCAGCGCAAGTCCCAGCGTAGGCTGGATGTGGAACTGAGCCTGCCATTGCTGGTCGGACTGGAACGGCAGATTGACGGTCCACTTCGGGCCGGCCTGCTCGTAGGTCATGGAGCCGTCGGGATAAGCAGCCCAGTCGCCGCCGTGGGCGTAGTACATACTGACGATCTCGAAGGCCGAGCCGTCGTCAACAGGCTTCCAGAGGTTGGCGTCGTGCTTGTAATTAAAGCCGTTGAACGTCTTCTTCACCTCGCCGCTGCTCAGGATGTAGTGCCAGGCGATGCTGCCGTTGTCGATGACGAGGTCGAGCTGCTTGGCCGTGATGCTCTCGATGCGATAGCGGGGCGTGTTCCAGATGTCGTTGTTGGCAATGTAGGGGAAGAACGTGTGTTCGGGGAAGACGATGTAGAGGTCGTTGCCCTCCACCTTCAGCTCGTAGCTGACGGTCTGGAGCTGGGCGGGGACGTTGAAGTCGGCGTCGGGGTTGCGGAGGTCGGGCCATACGGTGACGTCCTTGTTGACATAGACCGTGCCGCTCTCACCCGGGTCGAAGGTGTAGGTGTCGCCCTCGTCGCTGTGGGTGAAGGTGAGGATGTTGTCATAGACGCCCCAGTCCTTCTTGTCGTTCACGGGTGCCGACCACCAGCCGTTGCCGGTTGTGCCGGGTTCGCCGCAGCCCATGTGACCGGCTGTCTCGCCGTCGATGTGCCACTTCTTGCCGTCCTTGCAGAGCAGCGTGTAGTACTTGGAGAAGTCCATGATGGTGTTGTCGATGTGGAACGTCTTCGAGATGACGCCGTCGCTGATGCCGTTGGCGTTGCCGATCCTGACATCGACGGTGTAGTCGCCGCTGACGGCATAGATTTTCTGAAGGCCGTTGGTGGTGCTGTAGGTCGTCCCGTCGAAAATCCAGATGGGATAGACGCCCTGTGCACCTTCGAGGGCAAAGGTGACCTGATTGGTGGCGGGGTCAATGGAAATCGTGATGTTGCTGTCGTACGTCGAAGCCTCGGGGATGGCACCCGCGTCGAGCGTGGGGATCTCCTCCTGCTTGCAGGATACGACCAGGAGCATCTGGGCAGCCAGAAGGGCTACGAAATAGCGCTGTATCTTTTTCATAGATGTACTCATTTTTTGCGGGTTAATAAGCATTCTGTTTCAAGGTATTCTGGGCGGCGTCGATTTCGCTCTGCGGGATGGGCAGGTACTTCTTCTGCTCGCTCCAGGTGTTGGTGCGGTAGCCGTAGGCGTCGGGCACCAGCGTCGTGGCGGCCTTGCCGGTACGGACGAGGTCCCAGTAGCGCTTGCCTTCGCCGACGAACTCCAGACGGCGTTCCTCGATGATGTTGTCGAGCGTGGCATCGACGTCGTCGGCCAGGCCGGCGCGGTGGTGCACGGCGTTCAGGTAGGTCTTGGCGTCGGCGTTGCTGCCGCCCGTGGCGAGCAGCAGCTCGGCGGCGTTGAGCAGCGTCTCGCTGTAGCGATAGACGCGGAGGTTGTTGTCGTAGTTGAGGTCGCCGTCGGCAATCTGTCCGGCGTTGCCGCCTGCCTTGGCGACGTACTTCTCGAGGAAGTAGCCGGTGTCCTGATAGCGTTTCTCGTAGCTGCCGTCGGCGGGCGCATACCAGCAGGTGGCGTCGCGACGGGCATCGGTGGGCTGATACATGTCGTAGGTCTCCTGACGGACGGGAGCGAAGCCCCAGCCGTTCTCGTGACCGGCTCCGCTGAAGTTATACGGGCTGATGAGACGGGGGATGACCGTGCCGCCTGCCACCAGCGGCGAGCCCCACGAGCGGTAGGAGCCGTTGGCGCGGTAGGTGATCTCGAAGATGCTCTCCGAGCTCCATTCGCCGGTGTTGAGGAAGATGGTGGCGTAGTCATCGACCAGCTCATAGCCGCTGTCGGCGATGATCTCCTTCATGTAACTGAGGGCGGTCGGATAGCGGGCTTCGTCCTTCTGGTACATCACCACCTCGGCATAAAGCATATAGGCCATGGCCTTGGTGACGCGGCCGTAGTTCTCAGCTGTCTCGCGCATGGGCAGGGCATCGATGGCAAGGGCGCCTTCGAGGTCATGGATCATCTTGTCATAGACGTAGTCGGCCGTCTGCTGCTCGCAGAGGAAGTCGCCGCTGAGGTTCTCCTCGTAGTAGGGGATGTTGCCCCAGAACTTCCAGAGCCAGTTATAGTAGAACACGCGTAGCACGCGCGCCTGTTCCTCGTAATACTTGGCGGCTTCGTCCGTGAGGTTCTCGCGCGCAGCAGCCACGTAGGCAAGAACGTCGTTGCAGCGCTTGACGCCACTGTAGGACACCCACCACATGCCGCTCAGACAGTTGTTGGGCAGCGCCTCGAAGTTCATCATCAGGTGCCAGAAGGTGTTGTCGCTCTTGTCCTGACCGCCCACCCAGAGCTGGTCGGCCATGATGTCGCTTATGATGTTGACGGGACAGTACTGGCTACCGTTCCAGTCGGTCCAGTGCAGGGGGTCGTATGCGGCCACGACAGCCTCCTGAATGTGGGCATCGGTCTTGAAGTAATCCTCGATGAACTCCTGCATGGGAGCTTCCACCTCAAGGAACGCGTTGGTGCAGGCAGCCAGCGCCATCAGCGCCACAGCTGCAAAAAGGGAAATGATATGTTTTTTCATAATCTTCATAATATTTGACATTAGAACGTGATGTTGCAGCCTGCGGTGTGGGTGCGTGCCTGCGGATAGACGCCACGGTCGATGCCCAGTGAGGTGCCGCCGGAAGCGATTTCAGGGTCAAAGCCAGGATAGCTCGTGAGCGTCAGCAGATTCTCAGCGGCCACATAGATGCGGAAGTTCTGGACGAGGATCTTCTGCGTGAGACGTTTGGGGAAGGTGTAGCCCAGCTGTACGTTCTTCAGACGGAAGTAGCTGCCGTCATAGACAAGGAGGTCGCTGCTGACCCAGTTGTGGTTGTCAACCACGCTGAAGCGCGGCAGGCGGTTCGAGGTGCCTTCGCCCGTCCAACGGCCGAGCATATAGGCGGGCAGGTTGGAGCTGCTGATGTCGGTGCGGCGGGTGGCGTCGAAAATCTGACAGCCCCACACGCCCTGACCGACCACATTCAGGTCGAGGCCTTTGTAGGAGACGCTGAAGTTGAGACCGTACGTCCAGTCGGGCATACCCTTGCCGATGTAGGTGCGGTCGTTGTCGTCGATGATGCCGTCCTTCTGCCCGTCGGGACCGCTGATATCGACAAAGCGCACGTCGCCGGCCTGCGGACTGGTGCCGTCGCTCCACTTGGGGCCTTCGGCGGCCTCAGCAGGTGTCTGATAGACGCCGTCGGTCTTCAGGCCATAGAAGAAGGGGAAGGGATAGCCGTTCTCGGCACGGCTGACGGTGCCCACGCCCTGGAAGGAGTCGTAGTTGGCCCAGCCGGTGTCGTTGCCATACTCGATGAGGACGTTCTTCAGATAGGTGAGGTTGCCCCCGACGCGGAAGTTGAAGTCACCGGCATTGAAGCGGTAGGCGGCTTCCATCTCAACGCCGCTGTTGCTCATCTTACCGACGTTGCCGGTGGGCTTCGATTCGCCGACGTAGCTGGGGATGTTCATCGTCATCAGCATGCCGTCGGTAATCTTCTTATAATAATCGACCGAGAACGTCAGGGCATTGCCGAAGAAGCCGAAGTCGGCACCGAGGTCGGTCTGCACAGACTCTTCCCAACGCAGGCTGGGGTTGGCGAGGCCGCTGGCCTTGACACCCTGCGCCATGTTCTCGGCAGCGCCGAAGATGTAGTTGTTGCCCGTCGCGGTGAGGACGGTATAGCCGAAGTTACCGATGTTCTCGTTACCGTTCTTACCCCAGCTCAGACGCAGCTTGGTGGTCATGCCTTCGGGCATGTGCATGTAGGGCTCGTTGTGGAGGTTCCAACCGAGGGAGAACGAGGGGAACGTAGCCCAGTGGTTGTTTGAGCCGAAGCGGCTGCTGCCGTCACGACGGACGGTGGCCTGCACCATGTAGCGCTCGGCGTAGTTATACGAGGCACGGGCGAAGTACGAGGCCAGCGTGGCGTTGGCGTTCTTGCCGCCGTAGATGCTCATCTCGCCGTTCTCCTGCAGGGCATCGGTGTAGCTCAGGTAGGGACGGCTGGGGTCTTTCATGTGGTAGGCGCTACCGCCGATGTAGTAGCTGCCGACGGTCTCCTTGGCCGACTGGCCGAGGATGACGCTGAACGAGTGCGAACCGATGGTCTTGTCGTAGCTGAGCACATTCTCAAGCTGCCAGACGCTGCTGTGGTTCATGCTGCTGCTGACGCTGCTGTAGTCGCGCCAGACGTTGCTGCCCAGATAGTAGATGGGGGTGTAGCCGTCGCTGCCCCAGAAGCTGAGGTCGTAACCGAACGAGGTGCGGAACTTCAGGTTGTCCCACAGCTGCAGCTCGGCGCTGCTGCTGAGCACAAACTTATGGCTCCAACCCTGGTCGCCATGCATGGAGAGGCTGGCGATGGGGTTCACCATCTCGTTGTAGGCTGCGCCGGGCACCATGAAGAGGCGGCCGGCGGCATCGTACATGGGCACGTAGTTGACCAGTCCTTCCTGTACGGCTGCCTGGGCGGCATCGGCATAGACGCCGAGCGTGGGGCTGAGGGCAAGGGCCGAACCCAACATCGAGCCCCACTCGCTGTTGGTGCTGATGCCGGTGCTCTTGATGCGGGCGTAACTGATGTTGGCATTCAGCTTCAGCTTGTTGAGGAAGTTACGGTTGGCGCTTTCGTCAAACGCTGTGTAGTTGTTGTTCGAGCGGAGGGTGAGACGTTCGTAGTTCGAACGGCCGTAGTTGCCGCCGACGATACCGTCCTGCTTGAAGTAGCCGCCGCTGAGCATATAGTCGCTCTTGTCGGTGCCGCCACTGATGCTCACCTGATGCGAAACCACAGGGGCATTGTTGTTGAACACGAGGCTCTGCCAGTTGGTGCCTTCGCCCAGGGCGTAGGGGTCGTTATAGAGGGGAGCCATGCCGCTGTTCAGACGGCCTTCGTTCATCATCACGGCATACTCGGTAGCGTTGAGCACATCGCGCTGACGCCAGGCGCTCTGCCAGCCGTGACTGTAGTCGTAGCTGATGCTGGCCTTGCCCTTGCTGCCGCTCTTGGTGGTGACGAGGACAACGCCGTTGGCGGCACGTGCACCATACACAGCGCCCGAGGCGGCATCCTTCAGCACCTCGATGCTCTGGATGTCGGTGGGGTTAAGGTAGTCCAGACCGCCTTCGATGGGCATGCCATCGACGATGTAGAGCGGGTCGCTATTGTTAATGGTACCCACACCGCGAATGCGGATGCGCGAGGCGTCGCCAGGCTGACCGGAGTTGGCCGTTACGCTCACACCGGCAGCCAAACCCTTCAGCGCGTTATCCACACGCACCGGGGCCACCACGCCCAGCTCGCCGGCATCCACCTTGGCGATGGCTGCCGTCACCACGCTCTTCTTCTGCACGCCGTAGCCCACGACCACAACGTCCTCCAGAGCCTGGGCGTCCTCCTTCAGCACGATGGTCAGCTGGGGAGCTGCGGCGACGTTCTGTGTCGCATAGCCCACGAACGACACCACGATGGTGGCGCCGCGCTGCACGTTCTGCAACGCAAAGCGGCCGTCCATGTCGGTGATGGCGCCGTTCGTCGTTCCTTTCACAGAAACAGAAGCGCCGATGACCGGCTCTCCCGTCTCGTCATTCACTACACCTCTCACCGCCATTCCCTGGGCCAAAGCCCCCAACGGCGCCAAGAGGAGCAACACCGCCGCCACAGCGGCGCGCAGTGCCATTTTTCTCTTCATTTGAGTTTTCATAAACACACGTTAAAATTAATAAAACTTATTTGCGCCGCGAAGATAAGGCTTATTTCTATATTTTATCGGATTTTATATTTTTTTAAGAGTATCCCCTGCCTTTTCAGGTAGCAGGCTACGGTCATCATTCATTAATGACGACTGTCCGATGAAGCCCAGGGGGGGAGATAAATATTTAGGCAGGAATGGACGTCCATCCCTGCCTAAATTGGTTTAACGTGTAATGTTTAACGTGTAACATTAGGGTTTAACGATTGGGGGGGTAACGTTTAATGTTTTTTTGGTTTAACGTTTAACGTTTAACGACCATGCGGAAGGAAGTGAAGCCAGAAGGCAGAAGTAAGAGGTCTGAGGTAAGAGGTCAGAGGACGTGTTCGTTAAACATTAAACCTTAAACGTTAAACGATAATCAGAGGACGTGTTCGTTAAACGTTAAACCTTAAACGTTAAACGATAATTATCAATTTTCAATTATCAATTGCGCCGAAGGCGCCCGTACGCCTCCTTCAGCTGCCGCATGGCCTGCTGGATGACCGAACGGGGCGAGGCCACGTTAAGCCGCATGAATCCTTCGCCTGGCTTGCCGAACATGGCGCCGTCGTTGAGGGCGAGGTGGGCTTCTTCCACAAAGAACCGGTTAAGCGCCTCGGGCGTCAGCCCCAGTCCGCGACAGTCGAGGAAGATAAGGTACGAAGCCTGCGGACGGATGATGCAGATGCGCGGCATCTCCTCGCGTAGCGTCCGCTCTACATACTCCACGTTACCCTCGATGTAGCTGATGCATTGGTCAAGCCATTCCGTTCCGTGGCTGTAGGCAGCTGCCACGCTGATGAAAGCAAACAGATGGCCGAGGTTCAGCTCGCTGTTCTCGAGGAAGGTGCTGAACTTGGCACGGACGTCGGGATTGGGAATGATGCTGTAGCTGCTGGTGAGGCCCGCCATGTTGAACGATTTCGACGGACTGGCAAAGGTGATGCTGTTCTGTGCCGCTGCCTCGCAGACGGAAGCAAAGGGCAGGTGGCTGTAGCCGTGATGGGTGAGGTCGGCATGGATCTCGTCGCTGACGACAAGCACGCCCTTACGCTGGCAGACCTCGGCCATCCGCACCAGTTCCTCGCGCGTCCAGACACGTCCACCGGGATTGTGCGGATGACATAGCAGGAACAGCTTACACCCCTCGGCCTTCCGCTCAAAGTCCTCCCAGTCGATGGTCATC
>JAILEU010000022.1 GCA_024697785.1 Bacteroidaceae bacterium
TATTTCTAACAATTTATCCTGCAAAATGACCCATTGACGCATTTTTTTTGACGATTATTGCCCCAAGCTGCTTGAACTCTGAAACACCCTTATTTACAGGAAGTACGAGAGATTTTATCCTGCAAAATGACCCATAGACCTTTTTTTCAAGGCAAACTCCTGGTCAGTTTGGGCGATGGACATGGGTGTACGATGTATGAGATGGCCGACGACCTCTCCTCCGTCAAGTTTCTTTGGAAGAACAAGGAGATCGACTTCTACATGGGTGGGATGGTTGAGATGGATGGCGTGGTCTATGGCAGCACAGGCGACAAGCACAAATGGGCAGCCATCGACATCGAGACCGGCGATATCCTTTACCATCAGCAATGGGCAGGAGGCAAAGGGCGTGGCTCGCTCATCGTGGCCGACAACATGTTTTATATGTTCGACGAGCGTCGTGGCACAATGGGCCTTGCCCGTATAAATCCCGAAAAGTTAGATGTCGTGAGTGAGTTCCGAATCACCGATGGGTCTGGTGCCTGTTTCTCACACCCCACCATATTTGACGGCGTCCTTTATGTCCGACGCGGGTCAGCCCTCATGGCCTACAACCTCAAGCATTAGCCATAGGACGAGACACCCGCGTTCACTTGCAGAAGGGGAGGATGTTCCGTGTGTCCTTTGCCTGTGTGCTATTGAATTCTCGTTTCACTTCGTGGAACAAGTTCGTTGTCCAGTGGTATAATCTCGCAGCCCATTGGAATAATAGCGTAGATTACTTAGAGAATATAAGCGACCTCCTTAAAGGAGTAGGAGCGAAGGGTGCCCAGATTGTCGCACAAGCGTATGGTGCCGTCGGGGTTGACGCCTTCAAGGGTGGCCGTGAAGTCGCCCTGGGCATCACGGTAGCGAGCTGGGATGCCGAGGCGGTAGAGACGACGAGTGTATGCGGCATCTATTTCGGCACGTGTAAGCTTGCCCCCGATTTCGTAGCGGGTGAGGTAGGCTACATAGCGCTCGGTGAGGGTGTGGAACAGGTATTCTAAAAATGAATTATGGATAGCGGATAATGGATTTTTTCCTTCCAATGAATAGTTTAATTCGTCTGTTATCTGCTGTAGGGAGGTGGGGCGGAAGGTGGAGCCGAGGACACCCTGGGAGGGGAGACGGAGAGTGGTATCGCCAGGGGCAAAGCCGAAGTTGGTCTGGTGGACATTAAGCCCGAATCCAATGATGGCCTGCTCTATGGCCGTGGGGCTAAGTTCGTATTCAATGAGGATGCCGCAGAGCTTGCTGTCGCACCAGTAGATGTCGTTGGGCCACTTGATGCGCAGGTCAGCTGCGGCTTCGGGAATGAGTTCGGCAACGACATCTGTGATGGCGAGAGCAATGAGTTGCGAGAGCACGAACTGTTCTTCGGGGCGGATGAAGGTGGGATGGTGACGAATGCTGCACAGGAGGTTCTGGCCGCGTGCAGACTGCCATTTGTTGCCGCGCTGGCCCCTTCCAGCCGTTTGATATTCGGCCATGACGGCTACGATAGGTCGCTGCGGGTCGCGGGGGAGTGTCATGAGGTAGGTGTTCGTGGAATCTACCTCGTCAAGGTGGATGTATGTAATCATCGGTGTGTGCGGAGAGGGGGAATGAAGGCATCAACTATGTGTTCAATCTGTTGGTTTGGCGTGTGGCCGACGACGGTAACGATGTCGAAGCGGGGGGTGAGGTTGAGGCGCCTGGACAGGACGTAGGCTTCGGCGGCGGCGATGATCCGTTGGCGCTTGCGGGCATCGACGGCATCGGCGGCTGGGAGGACGTCCTCGGCTGAGCGGGTCTTGACTTCGACGAAGACGACGTCGGCGCCGTCCTGGGCGATGATGTCAACCTCCTTGCGTCCGCTCTTCCAGTTGCGCTCGAGGATGCCGTAGCCTTTGCTTAAAAGGAACGCCGTGGCGAGGTCTTCGCCACGACGTCCCGTTTCGTTATGCTCTGCCATAGAGTCTTAGACTAAGCGGCGCGAGCCGTTGCCGATGACGACGTCATAGACCAGGGGCGCATGGCCGAACTGCTTCTCGAAGCCGGCCTTGGCCTTGGCGATGAAGTCGTCGTAGAGCTCTTCCTTGACGAGGTTGATGGTGCATCCGCCGAAGCCTCCGCCCATAACGCGGCAGCCGGTGACGCCACACTCCTTGGCGAGGACGGCCAGGAAGTCAAGCTCTTCGCAGCTGACGCCATACTCCTTGCTCATGCCCCAGTGGGTCTCGTACATCTTCTGGCCGACGGTCTCGTAGTCGCCTTTCTCAAGGGCGTAGCAGACGGCGAGGACGCGGTCTTTCTCGCCCAGCACGTAGTGGGCGCGGCGGAAATCAACCTCGCTGACGAGGGGACGGGCCTCCTCGAGCATGTCGTAGCTGACGTCGCGGAGTGTCTCGATGGTGGGGTACTTGGCCTTGAGGGCAGCCACGACGTTCTCGCAGCTCTTGCGGCGCTGGTTGTACTCGTCGCCCAGCATGTGCTTGACACAGGTGTTGATGAGCACCAGCTTGTAGCCTTTGGGGTTAAAGGGGAAGTACTCGAATTCCATCGAGCGGCAGTCGAGGCGGATGAGGCAGCCCTCCTTGCCGAAGACGCTGGCGAACTGGTCCATGATGCCGCAGTTGCAACCGCAGTAGTTGTGCTCGGTCATCTGGCCCACCTTGGCGAGTTCGAACTTGTCGATGTTGCCGTTGTAGATGTCGTTGAGGGCGAAGGCGAAGGTGCTCTCGAGGGCAGCGGACGACGACATACCGGCGCCGAGGGGTACATCGCCGGCGAAGGCGGTGTCGAAGCCCTTGACGACGACGCCGCGCTTCTGGAGCTCGCGGCAGACGCCGAAGACGTAGCAGGCCCAATGTTCCTTCGGCTTATCTTCCTCGCGGAGGCCGAACTCCACGTAGTTGTCCTCGCCGTCGGCGGGGTTGATGTCGATGGCATAGGCGCGGACCTTGTCGAGCCCGTTGGGCTTGATTTCGGCTACCATGCCCTTATCGACGGCGCCGGGGAAGACGAAGCCCCCGTTGTAGTCGGTGTGCTCGCCGATGAGGTTGATACGGCCGGGGGAGGCATAGACGGCACCCTCGGTGTTGAATTTCGCTTTGAAAGCGGCTCTTACAATCTGAATGTCCATGGTATATGGTTTATGGGTTTATGGGTTTATGGGTTTAGGGGTTTAGTCGACGGGGATGTCCTTGTTGACGTTCTTGCAGCCGATGAGGGCGTAGTAGAGCAGGTAGGCCAGCATGGCGATGACGAGCCAGTAGCTGATCATGTAGCCTGCGCTCTTGGCGATGAGGTTCTGGATGAAGGGCATGATGCCACCGCCGACGACGAGCATCATGAAGATGCCGGAAGCCTGCTCGGTGTACTTGCCGAGGCCTTCGACGGCGAGGTTGTAGATGGCGCCCCACATGACGCTGGTGCAGAGACCGCAGAGGACGAGGAAGAGACAGCTCAGGGGAACCTGGAACATGGCGAAGCCGTCGGCTGCGCTATAACCGGGCATGTTGACCGTAGTGCTCTTGGGGATGAAGATGGCGATGAGGATGAGGATGATGGCGACCGTGCTGACGGTGATCATCTGTGTGCGTGTGCTGACCTTGCCGCTGATGGCGGTACTGCAGGCACGACCGATCATCATGAGGAGCCAGTAGACTGCTGCGATGGCGCCACCGATGGCTGCGCCGTTGACGGCGATGCCGGCACCCTTCGAGGAGGCGTCAGCGAGGAAGAAGTTGACCTGGGCGGGGATGCCGATCTCGATGCCCACATAGAAGAAGATGGCGATGGCGCCGAGGACGAAGTGGCGGAACTTCCATGCGCTGTGCTCGTAGGTGCGGGCGTTGCGCTCCTTGGCGGGCTCGGGGATCTTGACCATGCTGATGATGATGAAGGCAACGGCGAAGACGCCCATGGCGATGAAGAGCAGCGGGGTGACGTCCTTCATGGAGGTGGTGCTGGAGACTGTGCCGATGAGGGCGCCGACGAGCAGCGGGGTGAGGGTTCCGGTGAGGCTGTTCAGCGTGCCGCCCGTCTGGATGAGCTGGTTGCCGCGGTTGCCGCCACCGCCCAGGATGTTCAGCATGGGGTTGACGACGGTGTTGAGCATGCAGACGCAGAAGCCGCAGACGAAGGCGCCGAGCAGATAGACGTAGATGGCAGCTCCGCCCAGGAAGTCGAAGCTCGACAGGTACTGGATGCAGATGCCGATGAAGCCGACGGCAAGGGCTGCGAGGGTGGTCTTCTTGTAACCGATTTTCATCAGCATCTTACCGGCGGGGATGCCCATGAACAGGTAGGCGGCGAAGTTCATCAGGTTACCAGCCATCTTGGACCACTCGTACTGGTTGCCCCAGATGTTGCCGAAGGGGGCTGCCATGTTGGTGACAAACGAAATCATCGCGAAGATGAAACACATCGTAACGATTGCTACTACGTTACTTTTCTTTTTTTCTGTACTCATTTTTGTTTTACGTTAATTGTTATGAAATGATTTGAAATGATGTCTTTTACGTGGGGGCTATTTTTCGACGGAGAAGCGGTAGACGCTGGTCTGCGTATAGACCTCGCCGGGTTTCAGCACGACGCTGGGGAAGTAGGGCCGGTTGGGGCTGTCGGGGAAGTGCTGGCACTCGAAGCAGATGGCGCTGCGATTGGGGTAGGTGGCGCCGTGGCTGCCGGCAAAGCCGTCGTGCCAGTTGCTGGTATAGACCTGCACGCCGGGCTCGGTGGTGAAGACGTCCATGCGGCGGCCTGTGACGGGGTCGACGCACTTGGCGGCGAAGGTGAGCTCGCCGGGCTGGCGCTTGTTGAGCACCCAGCAATGGTCGTAGCCCGCGCCGTTGCGGGTCTGGACGTTGTCGGCGTCGATGCGCTCGCCCACCAGGTGCTCGGCGCGGAAGTCGAAGGGCGTGCCCTCGACGGCATCGACGGTACCGAGCGGGATGGAGGTGTCGTCGATGGGGATGTAGTGGTCGGCGTTCATGGTGAGCAGGTAGCGTTCGCAGGAGGGGGTGTCCTTCTGCGAGCCGCAGAGGCAGAAGAAGCCGTGGTGGGTGAGGTTGATGATGGTGTCCTGGTCGGTGGTGGCCTTGTAGTCGATGACGAATTCGTTGTCGTCGGTGAAGGTGTAGGTGACGGTCACGTCGACCTTGCCGGGGAATCCCTCCTCGCCGTCGGCGGCGACGTAGTGCAGGCGGGCGCTGTTGGCCGTCAGCTTCTCGGCGTCCCACACGCGGGCGTGGAAGCCCGTGGGGCCGCCGTGCAGGGCATTGGGGCCGTTGTTGATGGCCAGCTGGTATTCCTTGCCGTCGAGGGTGAAGCGGCCCTTGCAGATGCGGTTGCCATAGCGGCCGATGAGGGTGCTCAGGAACTCGTTGGGGCTGTTGACGACGTGGTCGATGGTGTCGTGTCCTTGTACGACGTTGCCCATCTTGCCCTCGCGGTCGGGGACCATGATGGCGCAGAGCGCGCCGCCATAGTTGGTGAAGGCCAGCTCGCAGCCGTGGCGGTTGGTGAGGATGAAGAGGTCGGTCTTCTTCCCGTTGATATCTTTCTGAAAGTCTGCCTGCCTCAAACCGGACAGGTTGTTGGGATTACATACGTTTTCCATGTTTTCGTTTTTTTTGAGTACTTTTGAGTATGCAAATATATGGAAAAACTTTGTAGGAACAAAAAATCGTTCAAAAACTTTGAAAAAAGTGGGCTTTTTTTACGATTTTTCTGCCTATTTTGTCTTTTTCGGCTCACATGATGTGAAGTTTTTTGAACTCTTCCTTCAGCATTTCCGGTCCCGTGAAGAGGAGGCCGTGTATGCCGACGGCTTCGGCGCCCTGGACGTTGGCGAGGTTGTCGTCGATGAAGACAGACTCGTCGGCCTTCAGCCGGTAGCGGTCGAGGAGCAGCCGGTAGATTTCGGGCTGAGGCTTGATGACGTATTCCAGTCCGCTGATGACCACGCCTTCCAGCTCCTTGATGACGGGGTAGTCGTCGATGATGGTCGAGAGGGTCTCCCAGCTCCAGTTGCTCAGTCCGAAGACGTGATAGCCAGCGTCTTTGAGCTGGTGGACGACGTCGGTCATGCCGGGTATGGGCCCGCCTATCATTTCCTGCCATCGGGCGCGGTAGGCGGCGATGGCGTCGGCCCATTCGGGGTGGAGGGCTGTCAGCTCGCGGATGCCGTCGGCAAAGGGTTTGCCGGCGTCCATCTGGACATTCCATTCCATGGTGCAGATGTTGTCGATGAACCACCTGGCCTTGGCCTCGTCGCCCAGGAAATAGCGGTTGTAGAGATGCAGCGGATTCCAGTCGATGAGCACGCCGCCGAAGTCGAAGATGATGTTCTTGATCATATACCTTATTATATTTAAAGAGTGGACAATCGAAAATGGGATTTGGACAATGGAAAAAATAATTATCAATTCAAGTTTCTAACGTTTTTTTAAGAGTGCCCCTTGGGGCAGAAATTATATAAAACGGGATACAAAATTATTCAAAATTTAGGTCTTTTCTATGATAAACGTACGAATTATTTTGTTTAATTATGTGATTAATTATGTCGAATTTCCCGCGAAGCGGCTTCAAAACTAAATTTTGCCTTTACACTAATTTTGATAAATTTTATTCACTAATTTTGGGAAATTCAATTCACTAATTTTGAGAAATTTAATTCACTAATTTTGAGAAATTTATCAATTAATTTTGATAAATATTTATCTCAATTTGTGAAAAGTATTTATCCTAATTCGTGAAAAGTACGCCCTGAAGGGGCGGAAGAACCCAGCCCAGGGCAACGCCCTGGGATTATTGGGCGTCCCACCATTTTCTCGCCCTGAAAGGGCAAAAGCATTCAAAATTAATTCTTTTGCCCCTTCAGGGCGAAAGTTACGTTGGCCGTTTGTACCCAGGGCGATGCCCTGGGCTGTGTTCTCGTTGCCCCTTCGGGGCGCGCAAAGAATACAGGCTGGGAACTTGTTGCCCCTTCGGGGCGCGCAAGTAGAAAAGGGGGCATTTTTGCGGATAATCATAAAGATTTGGGTTGAATTAAGAAATACAGGATGGAAAACCGTTCGGCGTGCGAAGCCATCGCCGCAAGGAAAAATTAACTTCGTTTATTCTTGTCGCGACTCGGCCAACTGTAGAGACGCGACATGTCGCGTCTCCCCATTGGCTCTCGCTGCTCCAAGAATTCGTATAATTCGAAAAAATTCGTTGTCGAAAAAAGTCCGTTCACCAATTGTCAATTATCAATTATCAATTATCAATTATCCATTGCGCCTTCGGCGCTAAGTTCCTCCTTCCGCCAGTTGACGAGGAAGATTTTTCGTGTGGCGCGGGTGAAGGCGGTATAGAGCCAGCGGTAGTAGCCGATGTCGCCGACGCTCTCGGGCGGCATCCACCCCTGGTCGAGGTAGATGGTGTCCCATTGTCCGCCCTGTGCCTTGTGGCAGGTGACGGCGTAGGCGAACTTTATCTGCAGGGCGTTGTAGTAGGGGCTTTCGCGCAGTTTCTTGTAGCGGTCGGTCTTGGTGGGCAGGTCGGCATAGTCCTCCATGACGGCCTGGAAGAGCCGCTCGTTCTCCTCCCTGGTCAGCGACGGCGACTCGGACATCAGCGTGTCGAGCAGCACGGTAGCCTCCAGCTCGTAGTCGTCGTAGTCGGGCAGCGAGAGGACGACGTCGGCAAAGCGGAAGCCATAGAGCTCGCGCGTCCTCCTAACGCGTCTGACGACGGCCATGTCGCCGTTGGCCAGGAAGGTGGGCACCCCTCTGTCCTCGTCGTGCACCTCCTCTTTGGGGTCTTTTGCGCGGCCTTTTATCCAGAAATAGTTGTTCTTGACAATCATGATGCGGTCGCCCGTGCAGAGCTCTTCCTCGCGGTAGAGGATGGTGGCCCGTATGCCGCGGTTGTAGATGTTGGCGTTCTTGTTGGTGCGGCAGATGACGATGGTCTCGTCGTCGCCCACCTGCCGGTAGCTGTCCGACAGCTGTTCGATGAGGTCAGAGCCGTTGATGGCCACCACGTCGTCCTGACAGCTGAGCCTGAGCAGCGTGTTGCCGACGGGCTGGCTCACAGAGAGCTCGCTGATGTGTGTCCGTATGTCGGTGGCGTTTTCCAGTATGCCCGAGATGCCCGACTGGCGGAGCACCTGTGTCAGCTGCATCCCCTTCACGTTCAGCCCGTATGCGGCGAGCCTCTGCGGCGATAGTGCCGGGCTCTCGTCCACCCCTACGGGCGGCAGCTGGGCCGTGTCGCCCATGAGCAGCAGGCGGCATCCCTCGCCCGAATAGACGAAGCGGATGAGGTCGTCCAGCAGGCGTCCGCTGCCGAAGACGCTGCCCCCTATGTCGTCGCTTATCATCGAGGCCTCGTCGACGATGAAGAGGGTGCGGCGCGACAGGTTGGGCGCCAGCGCGAACGAGGTGTCGTCCGTCAGGCTCTTCTGCCGGTAGATGCGGCGATGGATAGTGTAGGCCGGATGGCCGCTGTAGAGGGCGAACACCTTGGCGGCCCTGCCCGTCGGAGCCATCAGCACGACGGGCTGCTTCAGCGAGGCGAGCGCCTTCACCAGCGCGGACACCAACGACGTCTTGCCCGTGCCCGCGTAACCGCGCAGAAGGAAGAGCCCCGAAGGGTCGTCCGAAAGCAGAAATTCTGACAGCCGTTCAATCAACATCGACTGCTCATCGGTGGGTATAAACCCGAAAAATGCCCGAATTTGGTCCGCTATGAAGTTATTTATCATAAACTTTGAAAGATTTTTTCAAAAACATTATTCTTTTTCAAACAAAAGTCTTACTTTTGCGGCTACGAAAGTAAACAATAAAAAAATAATAACAATGAAAAAAGTCTTAAATGTGCTTTTGGCGCTTTGTGTTGTGGGTCTTGCTTACATCTGCGTAGGCAGTATTATGGGTACAATCAACTTCGACAAAATCCGCAAGACTCGTGAGAAAGAGATTATCGCCCGCCTCATCGACATCCGTTCGGCTCAGGTGGAATTCCGTAACCAGAACGGCGGCCAGTACACCGACAGCTTCGACGAGCTGATCAACTTCGTCAAGACGGGCAGCGTCCCCTTCGTCAAGAAGGTGGGCGAGCTCACCGACGTGCAGCTCGAGAACGGCTGGACGGAGCGTAAGGTCACCTCTATGATTAACGATGCCCGTAACGCCACCAAGCCTGCTGTGGCCAAGAAGATCTGGAAGGAGCTGGCCGACGCCGGTTTCGTCACCCTTGAGGCCGATGGCACCCCCACGCTGCTCTATAGCCGCGACACCTCGTGGGTGGCCGTCCTCGACACCATCTACCCGAAGGGCTTCAACGCCGACTCGCTCCGCTACGTCCCCTATGGCAACGGCGTACAGTTCGAGATGGCTGTAGGCTGCGACTCCAGCAACAAGTCTGGCACGAAGATCTACCTCTTCGAGGCCAAGACCCCCTACACCGTCTATCTGGATGGCGTCAACAAGACCGAGCTGGCCAACATCATCGACGACCAGGTGAAGCTGGGCCGCTATCCCGGTCTGAAGGTCGGCGACGTCGAAGTGGGTAACAACAACGCCGGTAACTGGGAGTAAGTTTTTTGTTTAACGTTTAACGTTTAACGTTTAACGATTAACGAAGCTCAGAGAGTGTGAACCTGTGATCATTGAACGTCATAACGCTCAGCAGTACACCTTATCCATCCGCGTGAGTGCGGATGGATTTTGTTTTGCTGCCCATCACCCTCAGCGGGCCGATGAGTATGCCTTCCAGCCCTACGCCCCCGACCCCCTGCTGCCTGTCGTCGCCAATCTGCGCCAGGCTCGCGAGGCATTGCCCATGCTCCAGCATCATTATGCCCACGTGCAGCTGCTGCTTGCCGATGCCCCGTATGAGGTGATCCCAGCCCCGTTCGCCGGGGCGGAGACGGCCGACGATCCCCCTGCCCTGATGGACGATGGCGGGCGCACGCCTGTCACCATCCGTTTCGCCCCCGACAGCAGCCTCTCGGCATGGGTCCGCGCGACCTGGCCCGATGCCCGCATCGTGCCCGGCATCTGGCCCGTGGTACGCTTCGCCCTCAGATTTGGGTTAGGGGTTAGAGGTGAGAGGTTGGGGTTAGAGACCGCAACGTACACCCCTAACCCCTCACCCCTAACCCCTCACCCAATCACCCTCTGCCACCTGCATGGGCGCAGCATGGACGTCATCAGCATCCGCGACGGCCGTCTGCAGTTCGTCAACACCTTCGACGTCCCCACGGCCGTCACAGCCCTCTACTATCTGATGGGCACGTGGCAGACCCTCGGCCTCTCGCAGACCGACGACGAGCTGGCCATCGTCGGCCGTTCGCCCATCGAGCGCGAGCTGAAGGCCAAGGCCACCCGCTTCATCCACCATGTCCGTGAGCCCCGCTCGGCCGACCTCTTCCACACCACCGAGCTCGCCCGCCTTTCAGCCGTCCCCTTCGACCTGCAAGCACTCTTAAATTAATTAAGAGTTAAAAGTTAAGAGTTAAGAAAAATAGTTTTGCTTACGAATACCCGCATACAAAGGTATTGTCTGAACTCCTCAACTTCTGAACTCCTGAACTCCAAAAAAAAGTCCCAAACCTCCTGAACTCCTCAATAAACCTCCCGAACTCCAAAATAATTTTTTGCTTTTTTTGTGCGTGTAATAGCTGGTAAATACCGCCATCGGCGGTTCGATGTCCCCAAGACCTTCAAAGCCCGTCCTACCACCGACTTTGCCAAGGAAAACCTCTTCAATGTCCTCTCCAACTTTGTGGATTTTGAGGAGGTCGGCACGGCGCTCGATCTCTTCGCCGGTACGGGCAGCATCAGCCTCGAGCTGCTCTCGCGCGGCTGCCGTCGCGTGGTGTCGGTCGAGAAGGACTATGCCCACTATACCTATATTAATAAGGTAAAGCGTGAGCTGGGCGACGACGCCTGGCAACCCGTCAAGGCCGATGTGTTCACCTTCCTCGGCCGCACCACCGAGCGCTACGACCTCATCTTTGCCGACCCGCCCTACGCCCTCGAACGTCTGGCCGAGCTGCCCGACCTCATCGTCGGCACCCCCCTGCTGGTTCCTGGCGGATTGTTCATCCTCGAACACGGCGCCGACCACGACTTCTCAGCCCATCCCCGTTTCCTTCAGATGCGCACCTACGGCAGCGTCCACTTCTCGTTGTTTGCGGAAACCCTTTAATCATCTATAACAATGAAAAAACTGATTCTTCTCCTCACCCTTCTCGTTGCCCTCCCCCTGTGGGCACAGCGTATTGAGATTGACATGTGGCCCGGCGGCGCCCCCAACGACAACGGTCTGCTGCCCGAGAACGAACGTGGTGCCAACGTGGGCAGCATCAGCGGCTCGTGTGTCGCCCATCTGACCGTCTTCCCCGCCAAGAACCCGACGGGAAAGGCCATCGTGGCCTGCCCCGGAGGCGGCTACACCCATCTGGCCATGAACCACGAGGGATTCAACATGGCCGACTGGTTCAACGCCCAGGGCATCACCTATGCCGTCCTCAAATACCGCATGCCCTGCGGCCAATGGCAGGTGCCCCTCAGCGATACGCAGGAGGCCATCCGCATCATGCGCAGCCATGCCGACGAGTGGGGCTGCAAGTCCGTGGGCATCATGGGCTCGTCGGCCGGAGGCCATCTGGCAGCCATGACCGCCACCCATTGGGACGACCATTGGCAGGCCTACGACGCCTCGGCCTACGGCATCCGCCGTCCCGACCTCAGCCCGCGTCCCGACTTCCAGATTCTGTTCTACCCCGTGGTGAGCGTCGATGCCGCCATCACCCATCGCGGCACACGCGAGGGCGTTGTCGGCAAGAACCCCAACGCCAAGCAGGTCGAAGCCTTCAGTAGCGACAAGAAGGTGACGGCCCAGACCCCGCCCGCCTTCCTGATGCACTCTGCCGACGACCGCGTCGTACCCCCCGAGAACAGCATCCGCTACTTCCAGGCCTTGGTGGCCAACGGCGTGCCCGTCGAGATGCACATCTATCCCACCGGAGGCCACGGATGGGGCTACAACGACTCGTTCATCTACAAGCCTTGCTGGACGATGGAGCTCTCCGACTGGCTCCGCCGCCTGTAAGCCAATAGGAGGACGCGACA
Source organism: Bacteroidaceae bacterium (assembly GCA_024697785.1). Lineage (GTDB taxonomy): Bacteria > Bacteroidota > Bacteroidia > Bacteroidales > Bacteroidaceae > UBA1189. The sequence continues at coordinate 12,135 of JAILEU010000022.1, forward strand.
TCTTCACTCTATACGATAGAGCACGAAGCGTTCCAGTTCCAGTTGTTCCAGTTGAAATTTGAGGGTCATACATACCTCCGTTCCGTTCTTTTTCCTTATATAAATATATAATATATAATTAGTTATATATATAATATATATATATAAGGGGGGAAATTGGGGTACCCCAAAAAACGAACTGGAACAACTGGAACTGGAACAGAAATCCCATCTGCTTCTCCTTAATGGCCCTCATTAACAATGAGATACGCCGTTATTAAACAAGCGGAATTCAGAACGCTACCCTTTGGATGGGACAGTTAACGCACAAATTTCGGCGTAAAAAGCCTCAAAATTGTGCGTTTTCCTTCTATTTTCGCCGTTTTTTTCCTCGTTTCGCGCGCTCATCTGCGTAGTGAAAATTTCGGGATATGCCTCCTTCTTGGGGGTCTAATGGCGGAAAACGGCTGTATGCTGAGCAAAAATGAGGTTTTGACGGGCTGAAATTGTAACGTATTGGGCTGAAACCGTAGCCCATTGGACTGCGGTCGTAGCCCATTGGACTGCGGGAAAGAAAAATATGATTATCCGCAATCACCCGATGGCGCCCCGAAGGGGCAACAAGCATACAGCCCAGGGCAACGCCCTGGGTACAAACGGCGATAGTAACTCTCGCCCTGAAAGGGCAAAAGCATTATTATCAAGAGCTTTTGCC
>JAILEU010000031.1 GCA_024697785.1 Bacteroidaceae bacterium
AAAGTGTTCAGAAATTGAACATTTTTCGGTCAAAAACAGAAAAAGTCCATTTTCCTTGCAAATGTCTATATAATTCACTTATATCTTTGCAGAGCTAAAAAAACCATCGAACAGAAAATGAAAAGAAGTTTATTAGCCCACTACCTCACGGTTGCCATCCGCAGCCTCGAGCGTTACAAGACGCAAAGCGTCATCTCCATCGTCGGCCTCGCCGTCGGCTTCGTCTGCCTCTCGCTCTCGGCCCTCTGGCTGCAGTACGACAATAGCTACAACACGCACCTCCCCATCGACGCCCCCGAGCGTACCTATGCGCTGGGCGGCTCATGGCGCAGCGGAGAGTTCACCCTCACCGTGCCCGGTGGCCTGCGCGAGGACATGAACGAATGGCCCGAGGTGGAGGCCTGGTGCCTCTTCGAACAATCCACCGTCGATATCGAGATTAACGGTGTGGAAGAGGAGGTAACGTTCATCGACGTGGAGAAAACTTTCGCCAACTTTTTCCACATGGATGTCATCGCCGGCCCCGCCGACTTCTGGACGACCAACAAGGGCGATGATGCCTACTACCATCTTGCCTTGAGCGAATCGCTAGCCAGCCGTATGTTCGGGAACGAGCTTCCCGTAGGGCAGAAAGTCAAACTAGAAAGAGGAGGCGAAGGCATTGTCGAGGCCGTTGTCAAGGACTTCCACAAGCACAGTTCGCTCACCTTCGACCTCGCCTTCATTCTGCCCGAGGGTGTTTCCGGCGACTCGCGAGGAAGCTGGCAACCCACGCTCGTCCGCCTCGCGCCGGGCGAGAATGTAAAAGCATCATTTGAAAAGAAGATTCAGGAGCACGTCGAATGGGAGGGCAATGAACCCATTCACGGCCGCATCGTACCTCTCAACAAGATGGGCCAGTGGAAGGATAACAGGAAACTTTCATACGCCCACATGCGGGCGTTCCTGCTCATCGGCTTGCTGCTCACCGTCTGCGCCCTCATCAACTTCCTCACGCTCTACCTCACCCGTCTGCGTGGCCGCAAACGCGAGATGGCGCTGCGCCTCGTCAATGGTTCCAGCCATCGCGGCCTTGTCAGCATGTTTGCCACTGAGCTACTCGTCACCCTCGGCAGCGCCACGCTGCTGGGCGTGCTGCTGGTGTTCGGCCTCAGGGATGTCTTCGCGTCATTTGCAGGCATCGAGGTAGGCGGCGGCAATGTCACCGCAGGGGCGTTCGTTATCATGCTGGCCGTGCTTCTTGTCTGCCTATTGCTGAGTCTCGGCGCCGTCGAGATTGTCCGCCGCCGCACGCTCCAATCGTCCATCAACCCCGCCGCCGCACGCCGCCACGTCTTCTCGTCGGTCAGCATCGGCGTGCAGCTCGCCGTCAGCCTCGCGTTCGTCTTCTGCGCGGTGGTGATGCTGCGCCAGCTCTGGTTCATGCGGAACACCAACAACGGCGTCGCCATTGACGACCGCGCCTACCTCATCATCACCCCGGCCGACGGGCTTTACTTCAACATGAAGGCACTCATCGACGACAACGGCATCCCGCAGAAGGTGGCCGAGTTGCCTGCCATCGAACACGCCAGTCACAGCTGGAACTTCTGGATGTTGGGAATGTCGTCACGTGGCTTCTACCTAAGCCTCAACGAAGACCCCGAAAGCGAGTCCGTCGAGGTCTCCAGCTATCGTGGCCTCTACGACCCCGCCGACCCCATCTACGGCTTCACCGTCCTTGAAGGCACGCTGCCCCACTACGAGACATGGGACCCCTCGACGGTCGTCATCGACGAAACCACCCGCGCCCGCCTCGGCCTAGCCGACGGCGCCGTCGGCAAGACCATCTGGTACCGCGGCCACGGTGACAATGACAAGCAGCGCGCGACCGTCTGCGCCGTCGTCCGCGATGTCACCGTCCGCCAGTTACGTAGCGACTCCCGCGAGAACCGGCTATTCATCTATCGCTTCACGGAGAAGGAAGTCCGCCAATTCAACCTGGCCTATGTCCAGTTCGCCTACCTTCACGGTATGAAAAAGGAGATGGAGACGCAGGTAGCGAAGCTGATGGACGGATTCCCCGAGATAAGATGGCAATTGAAGTATGCCGACGAAATCATGAAGGAAATGACCGAGAGCGACCAGAACCTGGGCTACCTGCTCCTGCTCGTTACCCTCGTGGCCATCCTCATCGCCGTCTTCGGCGTCTATAGCATCATCACCCTTGCCTGCCGCCAACGGCGCAAGGAGATCGCCCTGCGCAAGATTCATGGCGCCAAGCTCCGCGACATCCTCGGCATGTTCGTGAATGAGTACGGCCTCATCCTCGTCATCAGCGCCGTCGTGGCCTTCGCCGTCGGCTACATCATCATGCACGGCTGGCTGGAGCAGTATCTGAAGCGCATCACCATCGGCCCGCTGTTCTACATCGGCATCTTCGTCGCCACCGCCCTCCTCATCGCTCTCTGCGTGGGCGCCCGCGTCTGGCGCACCGCCCGCGAAAACCCCGCCGATGTCATCAAGAGCGAATGAGGCGCGAAGCGCAATGAAAAATGAAAAATGAAGAATGAAAAATAAAAAGTGTTCAGAAATTGAACAATTTTCGGTCAAAAACAGAAAAAGTCCATTTTCCTTGCAAATGTCTATATAATTCACTTATATCTTTGCAGAGCTAAAAAACCATCGAACAGAAAATGAAAAGAAGTTTATTAGCCCACTACCTCACGGTTGCCATCCGCAGCCTCGAACGCTACAAGACGCAAAGCATCATCTCCATCGCCGGCCTCGCCGTCGGCTTCGTCTGCCTCTCGCTCTCGGCCCTATGGCTCCGCTACGACAACACGTACAACACCTTCATCCCCGACTATCAGGACAAGTACGCCATCGCTTCGGAATGGGATGGAAAGTACCAACTCTCGTCTCCAAGCCCACTCGTCAAAATCCTGAGCGAATGGCCCGAGGTGGCGGCCTGCAGCATTTACGACGAGTACATTTCCCTATTCAACGAAACAGGGGAGTATCATTTCTGCCTCTTCTTTGACCAGAACGTACTCGACTTTCTCCCCATCGAGGTCGTACAGGGCGACCCGAAGTTCATGGAGCACTTCACGCCCGGGAGCATCGTGCTGACGGATGAATACGCCAAGCGGCTCTTCGGAACTGAAGACCCCATTGGGCAGAAGCTGACGGCGAGCGGCGTGGAACGCACGGTTGTCGCCATCGCTCGCTCGTACAGTAAGCACACGACCTTCCGCTTCGACCACATCCTCCCGAACGAAAGACCCGATTCCCGCAATAGTGTGGAGCAGATTCTGGTGCACCTTCATCCGGGAGCCGACGTGCGGAAGTCGTTCGAGGAGAAGATTGGCGAGGCTATCGACGCGCCGCCGTTCGCTCCCTTTCACATCAAACTCATCCCCTTAACAAAGCTGCACCACTACGACTACAACAACAAACTCTCGTATGCCCACATGCGGGCGTTCCTGCTGGCCAGCATCCTGCTCACCGCCTGCGCCCTCATCAACTTCCTCACGCTTTATTTAAATAGGTTGCGCGGGCGCAAGCGCGAGATGGCGCTTCGGCTCGTTCACGGCTCAAGCCATCGTGGACTGGTGGCGATGTTCGCCGTCGAACTGCTCGTCACGTTGGGCAGCGCCATCGTGCTCGGCATGGTGGGAGTGTTCGTCCTGAAGGATGTCTTTGCCGACTTTGCGGGCATCCGCATGGGCGGGGGCTTCATCATGGGTCGTGCCCTCCTTATCATGCTGGGCGTGCTGGCTATCTGCCTCGTGCTGAGTCTCGGAGCGGTAGAGATTGTGCGGCGGCGCACGCTCTCTTCGTCCATCAGCCCTGCCGCGGCCCGGCGTCACGTATTCTCGTCGGCCAGCATCGGCGTGCAGCTGACCGTCAGCCTTTGCTTTGTCTTCTGCGCCGTGGTGATGCTGCGCCAGCTCTGGTTCATGAAGAATACCGACCAAGGCGCGAGGCTAAAGGATAACGCCTGCCTGACCTTTCAGGGTAGAATCAGCAATAGTGGTAATTTGATTCCCGTAGAGAATAATTTCATCAAGGACAATGCCCTCGACGCCAAGTTGGCCGAGCTGCCTGCCGTAGAAGACGTAATGATTGGCAGCAACTTCTACGGAGGAAACTACTCCAAAGGTCAGTATTACCTTAAGGCTTCGCTGGAGGACGAGGGCTTGGCAACTGAATACTATATGGATATATTCGATCCTGCCAATCCCATCTATGGCTTCACCGTGCTTGAAGGCACGCTACCCAAGCGCGAATCGTGGAGCGACAACGAAATCATCATCTGCGAATCGACCCGCGACATGCTGGGACTGAAGGAGGCGGTCGGCAAAACCATCTATTACAGACACGATAACGACTGGAGCCATAATTTATACCATACGGCCACCGTAGTCGCCGTCATCAAGGACATCCAGACGCTCAACGTCCGCCAGAAAGGAAAGCCCATATTCTTCCGCCGCCCTTCCGACTACGATTACGAGAACAGGTCGTTTTGGTATATCAATTTCTCCTACCATCACGGCATGAAGAAGGAGGTCGAGGAGCAGATCGCAGAGATGATGAAGCCGTTCCCCGACGAAAAATACTCTATAACGTACGCAGAAGAAGTCTATAACTGGCAATTCAAGAGCGAAAACAACCTCAGCCGCTTGCTGACGTTGGTCACGGCGGTCTGTATCCTGATAGCCATCTTTGGCGTCTATAGCATCATCACGCTGGCCTGCCGCCAGCGGCGCAAGGAGATTGCCCTGCGTAAGATTCACGGCGCAAAGCTTCGCGACATCCTCGGCATGTTCGTGAATGAGTACGGCCTCATCCTCGTCATCAGTTCTTTCGTGGCCTTCGCCGTCGGCTACCTCATCATGCACGGCTGGCTGGAGCAGTACCTGAAGCGCATCACCATCGGCCCGCTGTTCTACATCGGCATCTTCGTCGCCACCGCCCTCCTCATCGCCCTCTGCGTGGGCGCCCGCGTCTGGCGTACCGCCCGCGAGAACCCCGCCGACGTGGTCAAGAGCGAATGAGGCGACTTCATCGCAATGAAAAAAGAAGAATGAAAAAATAAGAATTAAAATTAAAAATGAAGACATATCTTCTGAAACATTACATCACGGTTGCCATCCGCAGCCTCGAGCGTTACAAGACACAAAGCGTCATCTCCATCGTCGGCCTTGCCGTCGGCTTTGTCTGCCTCTCGCTCTCGGCGCTATGGGTGAACTATACGAACACATTCAACACGGGCTATCCCTTCGTTGACGAGGAGCGCGTCTATATGCTGGGCTCGTCGGGGAGGTCTGGCACATTTTCCCCTAACGTCCCAGGATCCCTGCTTCGAGATATGAAGGAATGGCCCGAAGTAGAGGCGAGGAGTACATTCGTCCCTCATCGGTCTTCTATCCTCCCCATAGGCGAAAAGGGAAACGATGA
>JAILEU010000033.1 GCA_024697785.1 Bacteroidaceae bacterium
AATTGTCTGCACGCAGACAAAATTTATATTTCTTCATTCAAGTTTCGCAAGTAAAAAAACGAGCCTAGACAGCGATGAGCGCCCTGAAAGGGCAGAAAGCCACCAGCCCAGGGCAACGCCCTGGGTATATCCAAGCTCCTGCCATTTTCGCGCCCTGAAAGGGCAAAAGCATTCAAAAATAATTCTTTTGCCCTTTCAGGGCGATTGTTTCTTTTGTCATTTGTACCCAGGGCGTTGCCTTGGGCTATGTGCTCCATGCCCCTTCGGGGCGTTCCTCTCTGGTACAATTTCATACTTGCAAAATTTATATTTCTTCATCTATCACACGGCGGAGTTCCTCTTCTGAAGGTAGTATTTTCTTTACCTCATCTACAGTCTTGTAGGTAGCAACACCCATAGGATTGTCATATCCTTGGATGACAAACTCCACAAAAGATTTATTTGCCTCTTTGCAGAGAATAATGCCGATGCTTGGATTTTCAAAAGGCTTCTTAACTTCGCTGTCGAGAATACGCAAGTATGCCGACAACTGTCCTAAATATGCGGGCTTAAACTCACCGCGCTTCAGTTCTACGACAACGAGCGCCGCCAGTTCCCTGTTGTAGAACAGCAAATCTGGAAACTGTTCGACGCCGAATTTCTCCAAATAATATTGATTCCCTACAAAAGCGAAGTCTCGGCCGAAGGTCATGATAAACTCTTTGACGTGCTGCACAATTTCTTGCTCAATAACTCTCTCATCAACATCCTTCTCTCGGGCGTCAAGTTCTTCCATATTGACAAACTCGAGCAAATAGTTGTCTTTGAACATGGAAATAGCCTTTAGAGCAGAGGTGCTTGTGGGTAACGTCTGCGAGAAATTGTTTGGCATAGATGCCTGATGATGATAAAGATCTGCCTTTATTTCATCGATCATCCGCTCTTTGCTCCAATGGCATTCTGCCGTTTTTTTAATGTAGAAAAGGCGTTCTTCCAAGTTTGATACCTTGGCAATAATCTCGCTATGATGCGTAAAACTTATGGCAAGGAAATCTTTCCACTCCAAATCGCCCACCGCCAGCGGGCGATTTGTAAGGGGTTGAGAATCAATGCTGCTATTATCCTCTTTGTTTTCGCCCTCTATCAGTGGGCGTTTTTCTAATACCTTCCATTGCTCATAAAATGAACGCATTCTTTTTACGGCAGACGGAGAGAACCCACGGAGACCGGGCAGTTCACCATGGTCGCATATAGCCTGAATAGCCCCAGTTCCCCAGGCTCCATTCCGGGTTTTATTGGATACATATTTACCGATAGAATAGTACAGCGATAACAATTCTTTGTTGGCAAGCTGCGCTATATGATATTGGCTCTGAAGAATGGCGGCTTTTATTTTTTTTACCGCATCCCTTAATTCTATGCTAACCTCGTTCATAATCATTCTTTGATGTTGCTTAGAAGTTTCTGCAATTCGGTTACTGCCTTGCTGATGTTGTCACTCTTTTGCTGAATGGTGCTCATCAATTCGGCCAACGACAAGTCCTCGTCATCATCTGTCTGCTTGATCCAGGAAATATCAAGACTGGTCTTGTCGCGCTTCAGCAGTTCCGAAACAGGGTATCTGCGCCAACGGCCATTCGGATTCTCTTCGCTATAGGTTTCTTCGCGCTGAGAGAGGTTTTCGGCATGATAGCAAGCCACGAAGTCGTCAAGATGGTGACGCATCATAGGCTTTGTGGCCAACGTGTGCTTGATGGCTGTGCGATAATCATAGATCCAAACCTCTTTCGTCGGTTCGCCTTTCTTGAAGAACAGGACATTGGCCTTTACGCCCTGGGCATAGAAGATGCCCGTAGGAAGACGGAGGATGGTGTGCAGGTTGTAGTTCTTCAGCAGTTCCTTGCGGATGGTCTCGCCTGCACCTCCTTCAAACAGCACATTGTCGGGCAGTACGACGGCAGCACGCCCCGTACTCTTCAGCATCACCATGATATGCTGTAAGAAGTTGAGCTGGTTGTTCTTGGTCTCCACATAGAAGTCAGGGCGGTCAATATCCACGCTACCAGCCGGACGAGTGCCGAAAGGAGGATTGGCGAGGATGACATCCACCAGTTTCTGAGGTTGTTTCTCCAAGGAGTCCTCGCAGAGGATGGGGCTGCGGTTGGTACCTATGCCGTGCAGATAAAGGTTCATGGAGGCCAGCGTCACGACGAGGGCCGTGTTGTCGTAACCGATGAGAGCCTTCTCGCGCAGGAAATCACGTTTGGCTTTATCCTGCGACTGGTTTTTCATGTAGTCGTAGGCAGCCATCAAGAAACCGCCTGTGCCACAGGCTGGGTCGCAAACCGTCTCACCTATCTGTGGACGGGTGACATCGACCATAGCAGAAATCAGGGAACGAGGTGTGAAGTACTGGCCCGCTCCGCTCTTCTTGTCCTGCCCGTTCTTTTCGAGAATGCTCTCATAAATGGCTCCTTTCACATCACCATCCATCACCAGCCATTGCTCTTCGTCAATCAATGTGATTACCTTCTTGAGATAGACAGGCTTGTCAATCTTATTCTGAGCTTTCACGAAAATGGTGCCGATGAGGTTTTCTTCCTTGCTCAGCGTTTCCAACGTTTTCTCGTATTGTTTGATGAGATCAAGTCCATCCACATCTTTGAGGTCTCTCCATCGATAACCCTCAGGGATAGCTGAATCTTCGCCAAAGGTTTCAACGTTCTCGTCGTCCATCTTCAGGAAGAGAAGGTATGTAAGCTGGGTGATGTAGTCCGTAAAACCAATACCAACGCCGGCTAAAGTTGTTGCTAAAGCCCAGACTTTCTTGGTGAGTGATGTTTCTTTATTTGTTGCCATAAAATGTTATGCGGTTTTTCTGTAGAGTAAGAACTTCGATAAGGATACAAGCGCTTCGTCTGCCTGCTGTTTTCCGCCAAAGGCCTTGATGAGCTGGGCGGCTTGTGTTCTGTCATCATCGATGATGTCTTTGATGGAGCAAGCACCATTAGAGGCTATATAGTCCACAATCTGGCGGATGATGGCGATCTGCGACTCTGACACCGAACGCTGCATCTGGCCATACCAGAGGTTGAAAAGTTGTTGTGCTTGCGGGTAGAGGCTCTCCAGTTTTTCTATTTGATGGTTGGCAAAGCGTACCAACTGGATGATATTCGTCAGGGCCTCCCTCTCTTCCTTGGTCGTATGCTTCTTGACCGACTGTGGACTGACGATGGCGTATGAGTTCCAAAGGCGTGCCGCCTGAAACTTGTTGTTGGCATGCTTCAGCTTGTTCTCCAAGTCTTTCAGCATGGTGTATGTAAGCGGTTCGCCATCGTTGTTGTAAATCATACGAAGAGCCTCTATCTCGTCCTGGTGTTCATGGCAATACTGCTCAAAGGCAGAAGTCACCTCCGTTGCCTCTTCCTGCGAGAAGCCCTTGAAAAGAAGCGTATCCTCGCCGGGCTGTAAGGTCTCTACAAAACCGGCGGCAAGAATCAGCAAGTATTGTCGGGCATCGGGATGGTTGGCCAGCGCCGCCACCAAGCCCTTTCGCTCGTTGTTGGGCTGGTTGATGTCTTCGTAAGGCGGCAGGCTGTTGTTCTCAAAGGCTGTAAAGATATTGACCGAAATCTCCCTCATGGTGGCAAAAGCCAGTCCTTGGAACTCTTCACGCTGACGCTCGTTGCATTTGTTGTTGATACGTGCAAGTTTTGCAGCAATCAGACGCAGGTAGTCATCGCTGACATTACCATGTGACAACAATTCCAAGAGCCGTTTCAGGGTTATGGTCTGTGCATTCTCCCCATCGCCTGGACTTATTGTAGTTTTAGCGCTTTCTGTGACACCAACTGCATCCACGAGGAAGAAGCAATCCTTGCTATAGGCATTGGGGGTTACATTGTGCAATACATCATCGTCAATGGTTCGCACACCACGTCCCTTCATCTGGATGTACAATGGCTCGGAAGCCACATCGCGCATGAAGATAAGTACTTCAAGGGGCTTTACGTCAGTACCCGTTGCCACCAGCGTACAGGTGACGGCGACACGGAACTCCTTGTCGTTGCGGAACTGACGTATCAGTTCGTTGCTGTCGCCTGCGGAATAGGTTATCTTCTGCACATACTTGTCATCCGTGCGACCAAACACCTCTTTGGCGATTTGTACAATGTTGGTAGCATGGTTCTCGTTGAGGGCAAAGATGAGCGTCTTTGGCAGGTAATCCATATTCGGCTGACGTTGGGGATCCGTAAACAGCTCTGTATAGACCGCATCACGATAGGTTTCAAGCACCAGTTTGATTTGGGCAGGATTGATGATGCTTCGGTTCAGTTCTTCCCGTGTATAGTTCCTGGTCTCCTCGTTTTTGACCGTCTCTACTTTGCCTGTATAGCGTGTTTCCCGTTTCAGCTTGTCACCCTTGCGGATAGCGCCTCCGTTTTCCGTGGCTTCTGTCCTGATACGATAGATGCGTGCATCCACATTAACGCCGTCAATAATGGATTGCTCAAGCGTATAGTTCACAACACGGTTGTTGTTGAAGAAGGCCATTGTCTCGGGAACGGGCGTTGCCGTGAGGCCTATCATTTTGGCTGTATTGAAATATTCAAGAACCCTTCGCCAATTGCCATAAATGGAACGGTGGCACTCGTCAATAATGATCAGGTCGAAGAAGTCTGGAGGCAATTGGAGGTTATTAGCCAGTTCCACTTCGCCAGTAGTCGTATCCTCATCGTCATCCTCATTGTCAACAATCTCCTGTCCTGTCAGGAGAGAGAACAGTCGCTGAATGGTGGTGATGACAACATTGCTGTCTGAAGGGACTTTGTTCGACTTGAGTCTATTGACCGCATAAATAGTGTTAAAGGGGTCACCGTTCTCTGTCAGACGGAACATTCCGAACTCTCCTTCCGCCTGCTTACCGAGGTTGTTGCGGTCAACCAAGAAGAGAATACGTTTCATGGGCGTGAAAGCCAAAAAACGATAAGAGGCCAAACAAGCCGTATAGGTCTTTCCTGCACCAGTTGCCAGAACGATGAGCGCACGATTCTGCCCTTCGCGGAAACTGCTTTCGAGTTCAGTGATAGCCTTATACTGGCAGTCGCGCAACCCTTTTTTATTTAAAGCAGGCAAGCCAGCAAAAGGATCTTCGATGCCCAGCATTTTGACGATTTCCTTGGGGGTATGGATTCGGTTGAGCTCTTCCAATTCAGAATCTTCATTCCGGAAATCACGGAAGTAAGTTGTCGTGCCATTTGACTGGTAGATGAGCGGTAAGGGGCGTGAGTAGGCTTTATAACAAGGAGGTACGCCACGGGCATAGAGTTCAGCCTGTTCGCTTACGCCCTCTGATGCGACATCGACTTCCTCACGCTTGGCTTCAAGGATACCCACAGCCATGCCATTGATGAAAAGGAAATAGTCGGCTTCGCGGTTACCTTCCAATAAACCTTCGCGGATGGCGGCTGCGGTGAGAGACGGAGAATAGAAGTCTCTATCGACCACTGACCAGCCTGCATCGTAGAACATCTGGTCTATCTTGATTCTTGCTTTCTCTTCTGGCGTCATACACTCATACTTTTTTGCTTCATGCTTATAATCATGGCGCAAAATTATCAATTTTTTCTCATATTCAATCCTGTTCTGAAAAGAAAGATGCAAAATAGTCAAAATCACTCGGGGGCGAGGCGGATGCGGATGCGATGGCTGCCGGGGGCGAGGGTGGCATTGGGTTGGGCGAGGGGCTTGCCGTCGAGGGTGGCCTTCGAGAATGGCCAGGGGATGCGGATGTCGGCGACGGTGCCTGAGGGGACATCGGCTTTCCAGATGATTTCGTCGCTCCTTTTCTTGAACGATACGGCTATGGTGCCGCTGACGGTGGGGAAGCGGAGCGAGCAGTCGTCGAACACGACGGCATTGGGCTGGATGGCGAAGCGACGCCAGGCGGCTTCCGTCGGATAGATGCCGAACATCTTCGAGGGCAGGACGGAGAGCGGGCCGCCGCTCCAGGCGTGGTTCACGGAGCCGCAGTCCCAGTTGCCGTTCACGCCGACATCCCAGCCCTCGAAGAGCGTGTCATAGTCGGGGTGGTTGACCATGAAGGCATAGCGGCGGCGGGTGCGCTCTAAGGCATAGTCGCCGTGTCCGATGGCGAAAAGGGCTTCCATGACGTATTTCTCCATGTAGGGGCTGGCATGCTCCTCGTGCTTGAACGTTTCGAAAAGGGCGTCGTAGCAGTCGGGTGTGGCGATGCCTGCCACGACGGCAAGAGCCTGCACACGGTCGTCGGTCTGCCCCGTGTAGGTGGGATGGCGATAGCAAGTGCCCGTCCAGCACACGCGGTTGACGGCAGAGGAGATGCTGTCGCGTAAGGCTCGGTAGGAGGAGGAATCTTCGTCGTAACCCAGAAGTCCGGCCATGCCCGCAGCACCCTCCAGCGCCAGGCAGTACCAGAGGGTTTGCAGGAGGCGCATGTCCTTGTTCGAGCCCCAGTCGCCCCAGTTCCAGCCGCCGTTGTGGAAGGCGGTGAGGCCGTCGTCGTCCAGCTTATATACGGCCAGGTAGCGACGGACGGCAGGATAGACGTGTTCGATGGTCGCGCGGTCGCCCGTGTTCATGTAGTATGTCCAGAAGCCGTATTTGCCGACAGCAGCAAGCATCTGCACGGGCAGCTCGGCGCCGTAGTTGCCTGGGATGGGCGAGAAGAGGATGCTGTCGGCGCGTTGCCAGTCGCAGAGCTCGTGGATGCCTTTGCGTACGAGGGCGTGGAGCGAGGGGGAGTAGGTGTAGAAGCACTCGCCGAGGATGGTGACAATGTCGCCCCACCATTGCCCGCGTTCGCGGTCGGGACAGTCGAAGAAGTTGTCGCGGGCGTTGACGTAGATGGTGCGGAGTCCTTTGTCCCAAAAGCGATTATAGAAGTCGTCGTTACAGGTGAAACGTCCGTCGGGAGCGGTGTCGTAGCCCGTCTCGCGATAGGCCAGACGTGTGACTTCGGCGCCGTGCTGGACGGTGAGGACGAGCTTGTTGCCGTTGAGCCAGCCGAGGGATTCGTACTGCTGCCGCCCGGCACGGGTGATGTATTCGGCCCGCAGGCATTCCTCGCCCACTCGGGCATGATTGGTCTCTATCAGGATGCGATGGCCGCCCTCTTCGTCTCTGACGGTCAGCACGGGCGTCAGCTGGATGTTGTGGGGCAGGGAGGCGATGAGCGTGTCGCAACTCTCGCCACGATGTGTCGTAAAAGCCACTCTTTTTATGCCATAGTCCTTCCATTGGGGGATGGGGCGGATGTGCAGGCTGCCGAGCGTGTTCTCCTTGATGACGGCCGGCTCAAATCCGACGACGTCGCCCGTCTGCCAAGCTCCGATATCCTTGCGGGCATCGAACGAAAGGCTTGACTCCGGCAGACGGAAGTTGGGCCGAGGGCAGTCGGCCGTTCCGTAGGCGGGGTGAAGGCGGCAGAGCCAGCTTTCGTCGCTGGTAAGGCCGAGGGCAGGGCAGTCGAACCAGAGCTGGGCCTTGCCGCTGCTTTTGTGCGAGAAGCCGTCCTTGCCAAAGTACCAGAGCAGCAAGGCAATCTTGTTCTCACCTCGCCGCAGGTAGGGTGCGAGGTTCACTTCGTCGTAGTAGGCATCGTGAGGATTGGGGCCTCGCTTGAGGGCACCCTCGAAAACGACAAGC
>JAILEU010000068.1 GCA_024697785.1 Bacteroidaceae bacterium
GGCAGCTTCAACATCGAGATTCACGGCAACTTTGACCATCACAGCCACAGCACCGAGTCAGACGACCATGACCACAACCACGAGGCAGGTGAATGTGAACATCATCACGACGAAGACGATGACGAACATGACGACGAGGGCAAGGCCTGGGTTTATAACCAGTCGTTCGACATCCCCGCTGGCCAGCGCTCCTATCGCGCAAGTTTCGAAATCCCTATCCCCACAGACATACGCCGCGGCGACTACCACTTCATGATTCGTCTCACGGACAGCGCAGGCTGGCAGCAGCTCAAGGCCATCGCCATCATCATCGACTGATATCATGAGCAGGATAACGCGTTGGCACACGTTACCCAACGCGTTGATACACGTTTCCCAACACGTTGGTACACGTTTCCCAACGCGTTGGGAAACCTTTATAACGAGCTAATTCAATTTCCAAAGGGCCTCTTCAGCCTTTCGGACGAGGGAGGCGGCATCCGTATCGTCGGCATAATTGTTTCCGGCGAAGGGTGCGAGGATGGCATCAAGTTTCTTCTGGACGGCAGGAGAGCCCTCGGCACGCAGGATGCGGATTTTCTCGAAGTCCTGTATGCCCTGCACAAGGCGTTCGAAGCGGATGCTGCTGCCCGTGGGATAGACCAGGAAGCAGTCGCCGCTGTACCACGAGCCGAAGCGGGTGTCGGCACAGGGGTCTTTCATCCAGCTGTTGTAGGCCCAGCGGAGGTAGCCGTCGAAGCCGAGGGCGGCGGCATGAAAGCCGATGAAAGCCGATTCAGCAGGCGGCGAGAAGGTGAAGGTGTTGGGACGGTCGGGGCTGCAGCAGGTGTAGAAGGTGGTACGCAGTCCGTCAGCACGCCGCTGGGCTGCCACTTCGGCGGGGACATTGACGTGACGGTAGCCCAGACTGATGTCGTACATCATCGACACCACTTCGGGCGAGTAGTTTACGGCACCCTCGATGCGGTAGCCCGGGTCGGCGCGGCGAACGATGTCCCAGGCGACGCGAAGCTGATCCATAGGGCGTTCGTCCATAGCGATGCATGTCCGTCCGAACCAGCCCTTGGCCTTCAAGTGGCGGGCGAAGTCGGTGAGGAACGGCAGGATGAACTCCTCGTATGCCTTTTCGCCTGGCTTGCAGGCTATGGTCTGCAAGGTGCTCGTGGCCATATCGATGTATTCGAACCGATAGCCCCAGGGCACAATCGTATAGCAGTCGATCTGCTCCGTCACGCCGCACGACATCATGAACTCCACCCAGCGGTCGAACACCGTGTAGTCGTACGTCCATTGCCCGTCAACGCTCTTCATCTTCACAATCATGCTCTCGAAGGGATCGTAGGTCTGGCTGTTCCACGGGTGCTGGATGATGCTCGTGGTGATGACCTTGCCGCCAGCCTCGGCATACCGTTCCATGATGGGACGCATGAGGTCGAAGTGCTCCTTGCTCCAGAGCGGAACGTTGAAGTAACGGGCGACGGAATAGGGGTTCTGCCAGAGGTCGAGGTGGAACTTCCAGTCCTTCGGCTCGGGCAGCACGCGATGGGCTACGGTAAGCCTGACGGGCAGGCTCAGGTGTGTGCCGCCGAACGAAACGCTCACCGTACCCCGATATTTCCCGGGCGCAGCATCACGCGGCACGCGGATGTCGAGCCACACGGGGCACGTGGTGTTAGCCTCTACGCGGCATGTCGGCTGGGGGTCGAGCCGGTCGGCAACGATGCACGAGTCCTTATGCAGCTTGCCGTAGCCGTCGGCCATCACATAGCGGACGAAGTAGGGTCGGATGCAATCAGAAGGGATGACATTTTTCCCGCTCGTCAAATCGCTAACGCTGAGCGTAAGCTCCTCATCCTTGGGCGTCGAGAAAACTACCTGCGCACTTACCCTCTCCCCACGCCAAGCACGTAGTTCTGGGCTTTGCGATACCTTCTGAGCATTAAGGGGTTCGTGCACGTCATATCGAACATCCGTTGAACCCCAGGTGAAAACGGGGAAATTCGTCCGCCCAAAGGCAGGCACACACATCGCCAGCAATAAGAGCTGGAATGATAAAAAAACAGTTCTTTGTTTCATGGTTTTATTGCGATACCTTATTATATATAATTTCCTATAGATTTCAGGAAGGCAAAGATACGGACATTTTCGCAGACAAGCAAGAAAAACCCCAAAAAACACCTTCCACCTGAGAATCCGATGACAGAAAAGAGCGGATAGCCGCATTTTTATTACGATTTTTCGTGTTTTCGATGAAAAAAGTTTCGATTTGTTTTGCAGATTCTGATTTTTGCTGTAATTTTGCAGCGAAAATAGGAAAAAGTTAGTTGCCGAAAGGCGCTAAAGAAATAACAACATTCTAATAGGTATTAGTTTTTTATGAAAGCTGAAGAAGTGCTTGCTCAATTAAAAGAGCGTTTTCCCGGTGAGCCGGAGTATTATCAGGCCGTTGGCGAAGTCCTTCGTACCATCGAGGACGAGTATAATCGTCACCCCGAGTTTGAGGAAACCAATCTGGTGGAGCGTCTGTGCATCCCCGACCGTATCGTGCAGTTCCGCGTCACGTGGACGGACGATGCAGGACGCGTGCGCACCAACATGGGCTACCGCATCCAGCACTCGAATGCCATCGGCCCGTACAAGGGCGGCATCCGTTTCCACGCTTCGGTGAACCTGAGCATCCTGAAGTTCCTTGCCTTCGAGCAGACGTTCAAGAATTCGCTCACCACGCTGCCAATGGGCGGCGCCAAGGGCGGCTCGGACTTCAGCCCGAGAGGAAAGAGCAAAGGCGAGGTCATGCGTTTCTGTCAGGCTTTCGTCACAGAGCTGTGGCGTAACATCGGTCCTGACACCGACGTCCCTGCCGGCGACATCGGCGTTGGCGGACGCGAAGTGGGATTCATGTTCGGCATGTATAAGAAGCTGACGCGCGAGTTCACAGGCACCTTCACCGGCAAGGGGCGCGACTTCGGCGGCTCGCTCATCCGTCCCGAGGCCACCGGCTACGGCAACGTCTATTTCCTGCAGGAGATGCTGAAGACGCGCGGCGATGACATAAAGGGCAAGACGGTCCTCATCTCCGGCGCTGGCAACGTGGCTCAGTACACGGCCGAAAAAGTCCTGCAGCTGGGCGGCAAAGTGCTCACCATGAGCGACTCCGACGGATACATCTACGACCCCGACGGCATCGACCGCGAGAAGCTTGACTACATCATGGAGCTCAAGAACGACTATCGCGGACGTATTAAGGAGTATGCCGACAAGTACGGCTGCAAGTATGTCGCCAAGGCTCGTCCCTGGGGCGAGAAAGCCGACATTGCCCTGCCCTGCGCCACGCAAAACGAGATCAACGGCGACGAAGCCCGCACGCTGGTTGCCAACGGCGTCATAGCCGTCAGCGAAGGCGCCAACATGCCCTCGACAGCCGAAGCCGTGAGCGTGTTCCAGGATGCCCGCATCCTCTACTGCCCGGGCAAGGCTTCCAACGCAGGCGGCGTCAGCGTCAGCGGACTGGAGATGAGCCAGAACTCAGAACGACTCAGCTGGAGCGCCGAAGAAGTCGATCATCGCCTGCACGAAATCATGTGCAATATCCACGCCTCGTGTGTCAAGTACGGCCGCCAGCCAGACGGTTATATCGACTACGTGAAGGGTGCTAACGTGGCAGGCTTCATGAAGGTTGCCCGCGCCATGATGGCTCAGGGCGTGCTCTGAACATGAAGTATAAAATGCTGATATTGTCAATAAAACAGAAATAAAGCAACAATTCTTTTATTATTCTTCGTAAAAGCATGTATAGTGGAGCTCGGCAGGGATGCCCGGCTCCATTTCTTTTGATGACATTATTGTAAATAAAATAGTTTTTCGCTCGGCTCACCCTATCTTTAATCCTCCTTCGGAGGCTTTTAGATAGGGGTCGCCTCGAAAAAACTCAAATAAATTTGGTTTTTCGCTCGGCTCACCCTATCTTTGCAGGCGAAACATCACATAGGGGTGCCGAAAGGCTGAGATTATACCCTCGAACCTGATGCGGATAATACCGACGTAGGAAATGAAAAAGACTCTTCTATGCGTGTGCCTGCTGCCGGCACTTAACGTGGCAGCCATGAGTGAGCAAACGGACAGCATCGCCAAGAGCGAGCAGCTGGACGAAGTGTTAATCGAAGCCAATGCCGTCAGCCGCACGGTGCCTATGGCCATGCAAACCTTAGAGGGACGTGAACTGCGCGAGAGCGATACAGGACGCGACCTGCCTTGGCTGTTGATGATAACGCCCTCGGTGGTGACATCGTCCGACAACGGTCTGGCGCTTGGCCTCACCAGCTTCCGCATCCGCGGCACCGATGCCTCGCGCATCAACCTGACATACGACGGCGTTGCCCTCAACAGCCCCGAAGACCAGACAGTCTTCTGGGCCAACATGAACGCCTTTGCCTCAAGCGTCGAGGCCATACAGGTACAGCGCGGCGTAGGTACCAGCACCAACGGCAGCGGAGCCTTCGGCGCCACCATCACCATGCTGTCGCAGAAGCCCTCCATCAGCCCTTCGTTCTCCGCCTCGGTACGTGGAGGTAGCTACGGCACCTGGCAGTACACAGCCAAGGCCAGCAGCGGCCTTATGGCCGACCACTGGGTGGCTGAAGGACGCTATTCGCAGACGCTCACCAATGGCTACATCGACCGCACGGCTGGCAATCTGGGCAGCTACTTCGCCGCCTTGAACTACTACGGCGACAACTTCGTCGCCCAGCTGAAGAACTTCGGCAGCTTCGAGCACACAGGGCAAGCCTGGAACGGCGTCCCCTCCGACTCCATCGCCGCAGGCAACTACACCTACAACAATCTGGGCGAGCACATCGACGATAAAGGACACACCGTCTGGACGCCCACCACTGACAACTACCTCCAGAACAACACGCAGCTGAGCTTCGTCTATTCGCCCACGAACAGCCTTCGCGTGCACGGCGTCCTCCACTACACCTACGGACAGGGATACTACGACGACTACAAGGCCGACGCCAAGTATTTCAAGTTCTGCCTCGACGACTACACCGACGAGCAGGGTAACGTCGTCAACCGCGGCGACCTCGTGCGCCAGAAATGGTTGCGTAACCACAATATGGGCGGCATCTTCGACGTCCGCTACCATACAGACCGCCTCAGCCTCGTCGGCGGAGCCTCCTACAGCCTCTTCCTCGGCGAGCATTGGGGCGTCGTGCCCTACGCCCGCAACTATCCGTACCACATCGACGGGCATTACTACGACAGCGACGCCACCAAGAGCGACGCCGCAGCCTTTGCCAAAGCCGAGCTCAGCCTCACACGCCACTTGATGGCCTATGCCGACATGCAGTTCCGCTATGTCGATTACCACATCACGGGCATGAACGACAAGTTCTTCGACGACCAGACGCAGCAGCCGCTCGACATCCACGAGCGCTTTCCCTTCTTCAACCCGAAGGCCGGACTAAGCTGGCGAACGACGAACCACACCTTCTACGCCTCCTACGCCCTAGCCCACCGCGAGCCGACACGCAACAACTACACCGATGCCGGCACCAGCGAGAAGCCGCTGCCCGAAACGCTGAGCGACATCGAGGTTGGCTACCAACTCCATTGGAAAGACGGAGCCAACAAGGCTTACAACGCAGGCGTCAACGTCTATCTGATGGACTACGTCAACCAGCTTGTGCAGACGGGACAGGTCAGCGATATCGGAGAAGCCCTCACCACCAACGTTGCCGACTCGTACCGACACGGCATCGAGCTGACGGCAGGAGCCAGGTACGGGCTTGTCAGCTTCAGCGGCAACTGCACCCTCAGCGAAAACAAAATCATCAACTTCACCGAGTACGTCGATAACTGGGAGGGTGCCCCCCTGCAAATCAACTATGCCAGGACCGACCTCGCCTTCTCGCCTGCCCTCACGGCTGGCGGCATGCTGCGCGTGGGCAGCGAAAACCTCTGGGGCAGTCTTAGCACCCGCTACGTCGGCCGTCAGTATCTCGACAACACAGGTAGCGCGGCACGCAGCCTCGACCCCTACTGCGTCAGCGATCTGCAGCTCGGCTATGCCTTCAGCTGGCAGCACTACTACGACAAGAGTACCGATTTCGAGCTGACCTTCAACGTCAACAACCTCTTCAACGCCCGTTATGCCACCGGTGGATGGATCTACACCGCCGTGGGCTACGGCTACACCCCCGACAACCGCTATCGCGAAGACGGCCTCTTCGTCCAGTCACCCCTTACCGCCTTTGTCACCCTTGTCATAAAGTTGTAACCCTAGGATTGATATTGGGTTAACGTTTAATGTAATGGTTTAGTTTTTGCTCCGCAAAAGGTTTAGTTTTTTTGTTTTCAAAAAAGGTTTAATGATTTTGCGTGGCAAAATCGGTTTATAAATCTCAGCAAAGGCAAAATAAACCTCCGGCGCAGCCGGAACTAAACCTCGCCAAAGCCGAACTAAACCTATAAACCATTTCTAATTTCTAATTCCTAATTCCTAATTTTAATAAATGTTCTGGGATATACTACAATATATCGGGCTGTTTGCCAGCTTTCTCTATCTCTGGCTTGAGTTCCACCAGCGCCCTGCCATGTGGATTGTCAGCGCCACCTGTTCCGCCATCTATGCCAGCATCTATTGCCACGCACAGATCTATGGCGACATGAGCTTTTCGCTCTTCAACATCTGCATGTGCGCCTACGGTTTCTGGAAATGGATGCATAAGAAGACAGCTCCTGCTCAAAAAAAGGAAATCATCTACCGCCACTTCCGCTGGGGCGAGTTCGGCGTGGTGATGCTGGTCACCGCTGCCATCTGGTACGCCATATACCTCATTCTGGAGCACCTCACAGACTCTCCTGTCCCCGCCCTCGACGCGTTCACCACCACGCT
This sequence comes from Bacteroidaceae bacterium, assembly GCA_024697785.1. Lineage (GTDB taxonomy): Bacteria > Bacteroidota > Bacteroidia > Bacteroidales > Bacteroidaceae > UBA1189. The sequence continues at coordinate 6,899 of JAILEU010000068.1, forward strand.
GAACATCGTCGGGACGTGGGTGCTGGCGCAGAAGATCATCGAAGTATGGGGCTACTGGTTCCTTGTCAACCTCGTCTCCATCTACCTCTACATGAAGCGCGGCCTACACTTCACCACCATACTCCTTTACGCCTTCTACCTCGGAGCCTCCGTCTATGGCTGGTGGAAATGGAAGCACTACGGCAAACGGACATCATAGTTCATAGTTTTCGTTATCGTTATCGTTAATTGCTATCGTTATCGTTTTCGTTTTCGTTATCGTTAACGTTTTCGTTATCGTTATCACAGTCCATCAGCCAGCTGAAGCCTTTTGCCATCCGCTTCTCCGAATCGACGAAGTGGTTGCCGGTGTTCCATTCAAGCTTGGCGTGTACCCCCTGGAGCTGCAGCAGTTCCTCCTGCCGCCGGATGGCGTTGCCCACCTGCGCCATGATGGGATTTCGGGCCTTCTCTTCCCTGTCGCCCAGACTGAGATAGACAGCCTTTGCAAGCGGCGTCCTATCTGTAGCGTATGCCGTCCAGCCAGGGTACCAGACGGATGGTGAAACGGCAGCAATACCATCGAATCTGTCCGTTCGATACCCTGCCCATAGCGCGAACAGTCCTGCGAGGGAGTAGCCGCCAAGCAGACACCGCGACGTGTCGGTTCCCCGTTCCTGAAGTTCCGGAAGCAGCTGCCCCGTGATGAATGCCAAAGTTTCCTCTGCCCCATCGCCAAACGGAACCGTCCCGAACACAGGCGGAGCAGCCCAGGGCGTAAGCTCCCGATTCCAGTCCTCAATCCGAAAAGCCACCAGCGAGAAGGGCTCTGCGGATGACGCCTCGATAAGTCGGACCTCCTCTGGCAAGTAATCCGAGTCATGTTCATCCACAGGCTGAATAAGCAGGTGCCTAGCCATCGGTTGCAAGAACAGGCTGCACACCCTGCCTGATATACGGTCACTCTCAAAATCCATTTTATTTTCTGAAAACTGTATTCCTGTATTCCGTATTGATTTTTTGGCTTTCAAGCCTATTGGGGCGAATAATTATCTCCATCTAAATTAGCTTCCTATTATTTGCCTTCTGCTCGCAAAGATGCTGCGTTTATTTTGAACTTTTCACACCCGCCCGGATGGACTCGGCACGCGAGCCCCTTTATTTGCCCAGAAACTTGCTGGGGGTGAGGCCGGTTGTACGTTTGAAGAGGCGGGTGAAGTGGTGGGGGTAGTCGAAGCCGAGCAGCCGCGAGGTCTCGCTGATGTTATGGCCGTTCATCAGCAGGCTCTTGGCCTGGCCTGTGACGTAGTTGTGGATGAAGCCGATGGCCGTGCCGCCTGTAGCCCTGTGGACGATGTCGCCGAAGTAGCGCGGCGAATAGGCCAGCTCGGAAGCGCAGTAGGCCACGGTGGGGAGACCGTGCGTCAGCTGACGGTTCTCGCGGAAATACTGCTGCAACAGGTTCAGGAAACGCTTCAGCAAATCGTTGCCGGTCTTGTCCTCGACAGAGAGCTGGCGCAGGTAGATGCGGTTGCAGTATTCCAGTATCAGACGCAGGTAGCCCAGCAGGATGTTCCTGAGCGAGGGAGAGTCGTCGTGGCTTATCAGCTCCTGCCGCATCTGGGCCACCAGCTGGGTGATGCTGAGCCATTCGTCAGGCTCCATCGGCAGCGAGTCCGAGAAGAAGTACGAGAAGAAGGGGTAGCGGTCAAGCTGCCGTTCAAGCTCTGAGCCGTGCATCAGCTCGGGCGACCACAGGAGCACCCATCCGCTGAGCGAAATGCGTTCGCCGTTGTCCTCGAGTCCGCCTATCTGTCCGGGCTCTACTGCGATGATGGAACCGTCGCTTGCCTCAATCGTCTTCATGCCATAGGAAAGGTTCAAGGGGAACTGGCGCTGGATGAAGAGCCCGTACACGCCGTAGTTGTTCAGGCTGTGACGGAAAGGCGCCAGCTCATCGTAGTGGATGATGCTGATTAGCGGATGAAGCACAGGGGCTTCAACAAACCGTGCATAGTCGTTAGGAGTGTCAACCTTTAATATATTGCGCATTTCGATTGCAAAGGTACACAGAATAATCTAATAATGGTATATAATTTACAAATATTTATCACTTTCTGCGAAATTGGTATATAATCAGCCAATTTGTGTAGTACCTATATAATATAATGTGCGTACCTTTGCCACGAAATTCAAAAACCACAGCATGCGACAGATTCTTTTATTATTAGCAGCGATGCTGCTAAGCTGTTGTTCCACGGACAGCGAACTGATGGCGGATAATTCTACAGATGCAGCGAGGACGCTGGTGGTGTACTACAGCTACACAGGCAACTGCCGGGAGATTGTGAACACGCTGATCAGCCAAATTCAGGCCGACGTGCTGGAAATCAAGCCTTCCGAGAAGGGACTGAAATACGACGCCAACGGCTATGCCCTCGGCACCGAGCTGCTGAACGCCATCAAGGCTCGTCCGAACGATGCCGGCAGCTATCCGGCCATCGACCCTGTGACGACCTCACCGAGCGACTACCAGAACATCATCATCGTCACACCGCTATGGTGGAGCCAGATGGCAGCCATCATGCAGACATACCTGTTCAACTATGGCCCGCAGATGGCTGGAAAGCACGTCGGACTGATTGTATCAAGCCATTCGAGCGGCATCAGCGGCGTGGTGAGGGATGCCGAGCGGCTGCTGCCCGACGTGACCTGGATGGGCGACGCGCTATGGATAAACGCCAGCAGCCACGCCCGCCGTGCGACGCTCGTAGCCGACTGGCTGGAAACGCTGGATTTCGCGAAAGAACAAACCCCGAATAAAATGTACATCACCATCGACGGACAGGCACAGCGCGTGACGCTCACCCCCAATGCTGCCACGAAGGCTTTGGTCGAGAAGCTGCAGCAGGCACCCGTCACCGTGACGCTCGCGAGCAGCGGTGGCTTTGAGATCTGGGGAGCCCTGGGCTTCGCCCTGCCCACCAGCAACCAACAGACGACAGCCCAACCTGGCGACGTCGTCCTCTACAACGGCAACAACATCTGCCTCTTCTACGGCTCGAACTCATGGAGCTACACCCGTCTGGGCAAGATTGACGGTCTGACGGAGAGCGAACTGCGCACCTTCCTGAAAGCGGGCGAAAGCCACATCAACGTCACGTTGTCGCTCACAACCGGCACGACCGCCATCGACGGACAGACACAGCGCAAAGCGGGCGAAGAGGTGTATTACACGCTGAACGGCCAACATGCTGACAACCCCACGAAGGGAGTTTTTATTAAGAACGGTAAAAAAGTGATATTATGAAAAAGGTAATTGTAATTTCAACGAGCCTCAGACGTGGCTCAAACAGCGACATGCTCGCTGACCAGTTTGCCCAAGGAGCAAAGGCAGCCGGAAACGAAGTTGAGAAGATTTCGCTTGTGGGCAAGAACATCCAGTTCTGCAAGGGTTGTCTGGGCTGTCAGAAGCTGGGGCGCTGTGTCATCGACGACGACGTGAACGGCATCATGGCCAAGGTGCTGCAGGCCGACGTCGTCTGCTGGGCAACGCCCATCTACTATTATGAGATGAGCGGACAGATGAAGACGCTCATCGACCGAATGAACGCCATGTACGAGCTGGACTATCAGTTCCGCGACGTCTATCTGCTGACGACGGCTGCCGAAGATGAGGAGGAAACGCCAAAACGGGCCGAGACGGGCCTGACGGGTTGGACGGACTGCTATCCCAAGAGCCGCATGGCTGGGACACTCTTCTGCGGAGGGGTGAACGATGCCCGCGAGATTGAAGGGAGCCCAAAACTGCAAGAGGCATACGAACTGGGAAAAAACGTGTAATATGACGAAGAAGATACTATTCACAGCAGTACTGATAGGCGGGATGCTCGCAGGCTGCACGAACAACGAACAAACCAAAACAGAAGAGAATATGAAACAAGTGCTGAATCTGACGCAGGAGTGGGACAAGGTGTTCCCGCTGAGCGAGAAGGTAAATCACAAGAAGGTGACGTTTATGACCCAGTATGGGCTGACGCTGGCTGCAGACTTGTATTTGCCAAAAGAGGCTGAAGGTAAGTTGGCTGCCATTGCCGTGAGTGGTCCCTTTGGTGCCACTAAGGAGCAGTCGAGCGGGCTCTATGCCATGCGGATGGCCGAGCGCGGCTTTGTGGCGCTGGCCTTCGACCCGTCCTATACAGGCGAGAGCAGCGGCGAGCCGCGCCGTACGGCTTCGCCCGACATCAACACCGAGGACTTCATGGCGGCTGTTGATTTTCTGTCGAAGCAAGAGAATGTGGATGCCGGGCGGATTGGCATCATCGGCATCTGCGGCTGGGGTGGCATCGCCCTGAACGCCGCTGCTGCCGACACCCGCATCAAGGCCACCGTCGCCTCGACGATGTACGACATGACGCGTGTCAGCGGCAACGACTACAACGACGTTTTTGACGTCGAAGAGGCACGTCACCGGAACCGCGACATGCTCTCCAGGCAGCGCCTCGCCGACCCCATGGCCATGGCGGGAGGCGTACTGGACACCGTGCCCCCTCAGGCTCCGCAGTTCGTTCACGACTACCACGACTATTACAAGACCCTGCGCGGCTACCACAAGCGTAGCGGCAACTCGAACGACGGCTGGCGCGTCATCGGTACTCAGGCATACGCCAACAGCCGTTTCCTCTACTATATCAACGAGATCCGCTCGGCCGTCCTCGTGATGCATGGTGCCGAAGCCCACTCGCGCTATTTCGGCGAAGCAGCCTATCACTACATGGTCGAGGGCAAGGCCGAGGGTTACAAGTTCGTTGGCGAGCCTAATCCCCATCCCGAGAACAAGCAGCTGCTCATCATCCCCGATGCCTCGCATTGCGACCTCTACGACGGCGGCTACACCGAACTGAAGGGCAAGGGCGAGCCAAAGAACATGATCCCTTGGGACACGCTGGCCGAATTCTTTAGTGAGAATCTAAAATGATTGGGTTAGAGGTTAGGGGTTAGAGAATGTACAATGGATAGTTTTCAATTATCAATTATCAATTTTCAATTGCGCCGAAGGCGCTGGGCCATGGCTCTTTCCCTGCTGTTAGCCGGGGCGGCATTCGCCCAAGGCATAATAGATGTGCATAGCCACATCATCACACCTGAGTATGTGTCGGCTCTCGAACGGGAGGGACGGCTGATGGACGAGGGATTTCCCCTGCCAGGATACGACGTACAGACACACCTGAAGTGGATGGACGAAGCCGGCATAGCGACTTCTGTGCTGACATTGGCCGCTCCGCAGCCGACCTCTGCCGACGTCGTGAGAAAGGCCAACGAAGCTGCAGCCCAGATCAAGAAGAGCCATCCCGGCCGGTTCCTGTTCTGCGCTGCCCTCCCCTTGCCCGATGTCGATGCGGCCATCCGCGAGGCAACCTATACGCTCGACACCTTGGACGCCGATGGCATCAAATTAGCCACTAATGAGGGCGGACAGTACCTTGGCGCTCCTGAACTGGATACGCTTTTCGCCGTATTACATGAGCGGAAGGCTGTCGTCATCCTGCATCCCCATCGCCCCGAACCCGTCAACCGCGAAGTGATGGCCCAGACCCCGCTCGCCATGCAGGAGTACCTCTCTGAGACCACACGTGCCGTAGCGAATATGATCAGCCGTAACGTGCTGGCACGCTATCGGGACGTCAAGGTGGTGGTGCCTCATTGTGGGGCCTATCTGCCCTTGGCCGTGCCTCGCATGAAATCGCTGACGCCCGCGATGCAGGCAAACAAACTTGTAGGCGACATCGACTGGGAGGCTAACCTTGGTGCCCTCTACTACGACCTTGCCGGGGCCCACTCGCCCGAGGTCATCCGCATGATGCTCACCATCACCACTCCCGAACACCTGCTCTATGGCTCCGACTATCCCTACGTAGCTCCCGAAGTGCTCACGCAGAGCCTCCAGAGGATGAAACACTACCTGACGACGGAGCCTGACCTCGCCCCGTTACGCGAACGGATCCTCTATAAGAATGCCCATCAAATATTCACTTCGTCTTATCCTGTCCCTGATTCAAATCCTATAACCCACGAAAATATGCTTGTCCGTATCGCAGAAATTGAAGTCTATCCGCAGCACCTGAAGGAATACCTGGAATTTGCGAATGAGGTTGACCGCCTCAGCGTTGAGCGTGAGCCAGGCGTCATCTGCCTGTTCCCGATGCAGAGTGCCGAGGATTCCACACAGATTCGCATCCTCGAGATCTATGCATCCGAGGAAGCCTATCAGAGCCATTTGCAGACCCGTCACTTCCAGACGTACAAGCAGGGCACGCTCCACATGGTGAAGAGCCTGAAACTGCCCGCCATGAAGCCCCTCGACCCGGAGACAATGAAAATGATATTTACCAAACAAAGATAATATGCAAAAAACAATCATGCTGGCGTCACTTCTGATGATGACGCTGCAGACAAACGCACAGGATATGGCACTAACAACAAGACAACAGGCACTCGTGGCCATCGCCGCCACCGAGGCAAAGGGAGACATCGAAGGGCTGAAAGCAGCCCTGAACGAAGGATTCGCCGCAGGACTGACCGCGAGCGAGGCCAAGGAGGCATTGTCACAACTCTACGCCTACACGGGCTTTCCCCGCTCGCTGAATGCCCTTGGCGCTTTACAGCAAGTTATTGTCGAGCGTAAAGAAGCAGGACAGCGTGTGGACGCTGGTCGCGAGGCCGATCCGCTTCCGAAGGACTACGATGCACTCTCTCAGGGTACTGAAGTGCAAACCCGACTCTGCGGAGGACAGCCGTTCACCTACGCCTTCGCCCCTCAGACCGATTACTACCTGAAGGCGCACCTCTTTGGCGATATCTTCGTCCGCAACAACCTCTCGTTTGCCGACCGCGAGGTAGTGACCGTTTCGGCCATCTCTGCCCTACCCGGCTGCGAGCCGCAATTGCAGGCCCATGTGTCGGGCGCAAGAAACATGGGCGTTTCCGACGAAGCCCTCAGGGAGATACCGGCCCAGTTGGAAGCTAAGGTTGGAGCCGCAGAGGCCGAACGGCTTCGTGGCGCGCTGGCAGCCGTCTTGGGTGAGAACTACAGCCCTATGCAGACGGTCGATTTTTCTGTCTGGCCAAAGGGAGAACCGAACACCGCCTACGCCCAGTATTTCGTTGGAAACAGCTATCTGGCTCCGATGGAGGGCGGCATGGCTAACGTCACCTTCGAGCCTCGCTGTCGCAACAACTGGCACATCCATCACAAGCAGGTGCAGGTGCTGATTTGTGTGGCTGGTCGCGGCTGGTATCAGGAATGGGGCAAGGAGGCCGTCCCCATGACACCAGGCACCATCATCGCCATCCCTGCCGAGGTGAAACATTGGCACGGAGCCGCCAGAAACTCATGGTTCCAGCATCTGACCTATCACAAGGACGTGCAGGAAGGAGCATCAAACGAATGGCTGGAAGCCGTTTCAGATGAGATTTACGACAAGCTGAAATAGACAGATTCTTAAAAAAAGAGAAATCCCAAGGTGATTATATCTCACTTTGGGATTTTTTTCTTAGATTTGCAGACACATTTAAGAATCATTTAGCTAATACAAAAAACATGAAAGTTCTGATTTTACAATCCTCGCCACGTGCGAACGGCAACACCGCCTGGATGGCGGAAGAGTACAAGAAGGCTGCCGAGGCAGCAGGTCATGAAGTAACATTGGTAAACGTGTCAAAGAAGAAGATTGCCGGCTGTCTGGCTTGTGAGTACTGCCACAC
>JAILEU010000149.1 GCA_024697785.1 Bacteroidaceae bacterium
GGAGAACTGGTACGTATAGACATCGCCGTCGGAGGTGATGCGCAGACGGGCATGGTCGCCACGAAGAAGGCGCATCTGCGTGTCAACCATCGTCTTCAGCCTTGCCTCCAGCTTCACGGAATATCCTTTGCCGAAACGGCATACGCAGAAATTCTGCATGCCGTCGTTGATTTGATAGACCGAAAGCCCTGCCTCATCACGGGCGGCACTCTGCGTGAGGCGGACGTCCACCTCTGCCACGATGTCGGCAGCCTCCTGGCGGCAGCCTACGAACGTGGGGTGATTGTTTTCCGTGAGCGGGCGTCCGGCATGGAGGCGGAGCGTGCCGTCGTCGAGGAACTCGTAGTTGGCGGGGATGGGATTCTGGAGATAAACCCATGCGGGATGGGTGAAAGGCTGGGTGAAAAGGCGCTGGAGCGGCGCGACGTGGGCGGTATCGACAGCTTCTCCGCCATTCACCACAGGCCAGCCGCCCTCGGGCCATTCGACGGGAGCAAGGAAGGTCTCGCGACCCAGATGGTGGTACATCCCGCCAAACTGGCGATAAGCCAGGAAGGTGATCCACCACGAGCCGTCGGCCGCCTGGACAAAGTCGCCGTGCCCCGTGCCCTGGACGCTCTTGGTCTGTCCCTTCACGCTGCAGTTCGTGAGGATGGGGTTGTCGGGACAGGGCTCGTAGGGCCCTTCTATGCTGCGGCTGCGGGCGATGGTGAGCGAGTGGGCGAGCTCGGTGCCGCCTTCAGAGATGAGCAGGTAGTAGTAGCCATCCTTCTTATAGATGTGCGGCCCCTCGGGGTATCGTCCGCCGGTGCCACGCCACAGGAGGCGGCTTTCCGTGAGCTGCTGGCCGGTGTTGGGATTGATGGTGCAGAGGGTAATGGCGTTGTCGGGGTTGCTGACCATGTAGCAACGGCCATCGTCGTCCCAGAAGAGCGAGGGGTCGATGCCCCCTTGCTGCAGCCAGCAAGGTTCGCTCCACGGGCCGAGGGGATTGGTGGCGGAGACGATGAAGTTGCCCCGTCCGCCCACGAGGGTGGTGATCATGTAGAAGGTGCCGTCGTGATAGCGAAGGGTGGGGGCATAAATGCCCGTCCACGACGTGGCGCCGTCGAGCGCAAGCTGCGAGGGACGGCTGAGGATGTTGCCTATCTGCTCCCAATGGACGAGGTCGGTGGAGTGATAAAGCGGCACGCCGGGGAAGTACTGGAACGACGAGTTCACCAGATAGTAGTCGTTCCCCACACGGCAGATGGACGGGTCGGGATGGAAGCCGGGGATGATGGGGTTAGGGACATCGACGACTGTCTGCGCCGCCATTGCGCTGAAACTAAAGGCCAGCAGCAGCATTCTGAGGCCGTTCCGGAAAGAAGTAAGTCGTAGCATATAGAATGTTTTTCAATTCATAATTGATGTTATAGGAGTACAGGAGTTCAGGAGTTCAGGAGTACAGGAGTTCAGGAGTTCAGACAAATGTCCTGCCGCAAGGTCATTAAACGTTAAACGTCAATTATCAATTATCAAATTGCGCCGAAGGCGCGAAGTGTTCGTTAAACATTAAACGTTAAACGTTAAACAAAAAAACCCTATTTTTCCGTTTCCGGTTGGAGGAGTTTCTGCACCTCTTCGTCGGTTTTGTAGAGGGTGTCGCGGCAGAAGGCGATGAGCTCCTGCGCACGCTTCAGCTGGGCGGTGAGCTGGTCGATGCCCATTTCGCCTGTCTCAATCTGGCGGACGATGTTGTCGAGTTGACGGATAGCTTCTTCGTAGGTCATATTATAGTTTATAGTTTACAGTTATCGTTATCGTTAACGTTAACGTTATCGTTATTATTCGGTTACGATTGATTTCTTTTCGCCGTCGGCGAAGCGGGTGACGAGGATGTCGCCCTCATGGAGGTCGGCGGCGTGACGGACGGCATGGCCGTCGGGGGCGTAGGTGATGCTGTAGCCACGACGGAGGATGACGGCGGGGTTGGCGCCGGCAAGCACTTTCGAGGCCACCTCGAGGCGATGGCGTTGCTCGGCCATCAACGTGCCGACAGCCGTCCGCAGACGTTGGAGGCGGAGGGTGATGGCAGCCGTTTCATTGGCCTTACGAACGGCAAAGCTGGCAGGCAGCCGCAGGGCGAGACCCTGCAGACGTTGCTTCTCGGCACCCAGCCGCGTGGTGATGGCGGCAGCCAGAGAGTCGGTGAGGTGTTCGAGATGGGCGGCAGCCTCAGCCGTCCGACCAATAAGAAATTCGGCAGCTGCCGTGGGGGTCTTGACGCTGGTGTGAGCTACGGCGTCGAGGACGGTGGTGTCGCGCTCGTGGCCGATGCCCGTGATGATAGGCAGGGGGAACTGCGCGCAGTTGGCTGCCAGCAGATAGGTGTCGAAGCCCACGAGGTCGCTGGCAGCACCTCCGCCGCGGATGATGACCACCACGTCCCAGTTCTCCTCCTCGGCAGCAATGGCGTCGAGGGCGGCGATGACCGTCGCCTCTACGGCATCGCCCTGCATGACAGCGGGGAACAG
>JAILEU010000178.1 GCA_024697785.1 Bacteroidaceae bacterium
ATTCCCAAGCTTGCACAGACGGTTGCTTCGGCAGCCGACATACCTGCGGCACTGTTTGCAGCAGGCATTAACTATACGCCCATCACTCATGTTAATTGGCCTGAAAGCTATCCCTATAAGCCCAAGGTTGAGTTCGCAGCAGCTCATGATGGCGATGCCCTGCTGCTGCATTATCGCGTAGAGGAGCAAAGCGTCAGGGCTGTGGCTCGTCAGGACCATCAGCACATTTGGGAAGACGCTTGCGTGGAGTTCTTCATCATGCCGGCAGCAGACGGCCTCTATTATAATATAGAATGCAACTGCACGGGCAAGCTCATCGTAGCCGTCGGCAAGGACCGCAACGGACGCGTGCCTGCTCCGTTGCAAGTGATGCAAGGCGTTGACCGCTGGGCTTCGCTGGGCACCGAGCCATTCGATGTCCGCGAGGAGCCCACGAAATGGGAAGTCGCTCTCCGCATTCCCATCACTACTTTCTTCAAGCACAAGCTCGAGAGCTTCGACGGCCTTAAGGCAAAGGGCAACGTCTATAAGTGCGGCGACAATCTGCCCGTGCCTCACTTCATCAGTTGGAACCCCATCAAGACTGAGAGCCCCGACTTCCATCGCTCTGAGTTCTTCGGTGAAATGACATTTGAATGAGATTAAGGGAACGCGTCCTTGCCACCATGAAGTCTCGTGACACAGAGGGCAACTTCGAACTCTATGTCACTCGCACGCCTGGCTATTTGTGGGCGCTGTTCTTCCGTCGCCTGCATGTTCATCCCATCGCGGTGACCTTGCTGAGCATCGTCATCGGCTGTGCTTCGGCCATCTTCTTTGCCTACGACGACCTCCGCTACAACCTCATCGGCATGTTCATGCTCATCTGGGCAAATTGGTACGACTGCGCCGACGGGCAGCTGGCTCGCATGACGGGTCAGAAGACACTTGTCGGCCGTGTGCTTGATGGCTTTGGAGGCGAACTGTGGTTCATCTGCATCTACATCGGCATAGCCGTAAGGCTCTATCCCGCCTGGGGCTTTTGGATTGTTCTCGTCATCCTATGGGCAGGCTTCTTTTGCCACTCGCGCCAATGCGGCATTGCCGACTATTATCGCAACGTCCACCTTTGGGCAACGCTCGGCAAAGAAGGAAGTGAACTCGACACAAGCATCGAATTGCAGCGACGGATGGAGCGCCTCGGATGGAACAGGCGGGAGTGGTTCGAGAAGTTCTACCTTTTCTTTTATATACGCTACATGCGCACGCAGGAACGGCAGACGCCTGAGTTCCAGTTGCTGCGTCCTTTGATAGAGAAGTTGCCCATCGACGACCCTATGCGTCAGCAGTTTCGTGGGGAAAGCCTGCCGCTGATGCCGCTTTGCAATATCCTGACCTTCGACACACGCGTCGCTGTCCTCTTCCTCTCCATGTTCATCGGACATCCTTGGGTCTATTTCGTCTTTGAGATGACGGTGCTCGAAGCCTTGCGCCTCTACACCATCCACCGGCACGAGTCGTTCAGCCATAAGTTACATCAAAAACTTTGTGCGATATGAAGCAGAGCCACAACATAGCCCTTATCCTGGCAGGCGGTACCGGCGAGCGAATGCATGCCGTCGTGCCCAAGCAGTTTATGGAGATTGACGGCGAATCTGTCATCTTACATACGATGAAGGCTTTCCAGCAGCACCCGCTCATCCACGAGATTTACCTCGTCACGACACCCGAATGGGAGGGCTTTGCACGCAAGGAGGCAGAGCGCGGTGGCATTGACAAATTGTGCGGCATCGTTCGTGCCGGCGAGAGCAGCTTCGCCTCGGCTCGCAATGGCATAGAGCACTTGGCCGAGACCATAACGGATGATGATGCCATTGTCCTTGTCCACGATGCCGTCCGTCCCCTCATCACGCAGGACATCATCAGCCGCAACATCGCGGTTTGCCTGACGCGTGGCAACGCCATCACCGCCTTGCCGAGTTACGAGGCATACCTCGTGACAAAGAATGGCAGCACCTCCGACCGTTTCCTGCCTCGCGAGGGCTTGATGCGAGCGCAAACGCCACATACCTTCCCCCTCGCCACGCTTCACCAGATGATACAGCTTGCCAGGGAGCACAGCATCAACGAGTCGCAAAGCATCTTCACGCTGGCTGGCGAACTTGGCATCACGCCGCTCCACATCGCCCAAGGCGACTTGCGCAACTTCAAGATAACCGAGCAGTCGGACATCCTCATCTATCGTGCGCTGAAGACGATGGAAGAATAATGTAATTTACAATTTGACAATTTACGGTTTAAGATTTATTTACGATTTAGTAATTTAACCATTTACGGTACGGCAAATCAACAATCTGTTTCAATTTGACAATATAGCCATTTACAGAAAGGTAAATGATTCAATGTTCAATAATAAATGATATATTATTTCTCAGGAACCGGCAACAGCCTTTACGTGGCTCGACATCTTGCGGATGAGCTTGGCGAGAAGTTATGTCCCATGACGTTAGGTATCCCTTCGCGAGAGGATTTGAAGGGGGCAGCTGTGGGGCTTGTCTTTCCCGTTTATGCCTGGGGCATACCGAATGTGGTGGCGCGCTTTGTTCAAAAAATCTCCACTTTAAGAGAAGATTTAGAGGGGGCGTTCCTCTATGCCGTCATGACTTGTGGCGATGACATGGGGTATGCCGACGAGGTCTTGGAAAAGGCGCTTGGCAGGAAGCTTGATGCGGCGTTCTCCGTACTGATGCCCGATGTTTATGTCTGCCTGCCGGGCTTCGATGTGGACAGCAAGGAGGAGTGCAAGGAGAAGTTCGCTAAGGAGAAAGAGACGGTGCCGGAGATAGCGGCCTGCGTCAGGGAGCGCAAGCAAGTACGTCGCTTGAAACGCGGTCCCTTCCCCTGGACAAAGACGCACATCATCCGTCCTTTGTTCAATCGTTATCTCGTGACAGACAAATACTTTCGCGTGGATGCTTCAAGATGTATTTCATGCGGCAGATGCAGCAAGATGTGTCCCGTGGGCAACATCATAGTTGATGAGATTCCTCAATGGCAGTCGCACTGTACGGGTTGCTTGGCCTGCTATCATGCCTGCCCCCATCACGCCATCAACTTCGGCAAAATGACACAAAAGAAAGGTCAGTACAATCTGATGAAACAACTCTATGAATAAGTATCTCAAAGCCATTCTTTCTATTCTGGTACTTGTGTTGCTCTTTGTGGCGCAGAAGTACAGCCCCCTTCTGTCATCCTCGAATGAGGAAGAAAAAGTAGCATCCTCCGTTGAAGAGGAAAGAGCACACGAGAATCAGAGTTCAAAAGCCAATGACAACCCCAACGGCATAATTCTCCCCATAATGGGAGAGCAAGATGGAGTCCTCATCGAGCACGAAGGTTTCACCCTTCTTTTCGACACCAAGACCATGTGTCCACGTTGGGTGGCATGGGAACTGACGGCCGAGGAAACCAGGGGCAAGGTGTCGCGTTCAGGCGTTGATTTCAAGCCAGACGACCAGGTGCCGGAGCAGTATCAGGTCGCTTCATGGGACTATAATGGCGGCCATTACGGACGAGGCCACATGTGCCCGGCAGGCGATATGAAGTGGAGCCAACAGGCCATGCAGGACTGCCACTATATGACCAACATCTGCCCACAGACGGCCGAACTGAACAAGACTTGGTGGGAGCATCTGGAACGTGCCTGCCGCAGCTGGGCAAGGCAGGATGGGAGCGTGCAGATTGTCTGCGGTCCCGTCTTCTCCGACAATCCGAAGCGCTTCGGCAAGAAGCACAGAATGGCTGTACCAAAAGGCTTCTACAAGGTCGTTCTCTCGCTGAAAGAGGGTAGGGAGAAGGCGATAGGCTTCTACTACACCAACGACGATGCCCCGCAGCCCATGGAGGATGCCGTGCGGAGCGTCGACGACATAGAGCAGCTCACAGGCATCGACTTCTTCTCCTCATTGCCCGACGAGCAAGAAGACCGCCTCGAAGCCATGACCGACCTCCGCTCCTGGGATAAGTAATTATAATTATTGCCGCCCGCTAAAAGTAACTTCCCCTACTTCCTATATGCTTATTCATCGGCATTTCGGGAGAAAGTAACTAATTGAGGGCTTACTAAAGTTTCCTTTCTGATTTCTGTGGTTTCCGTATGACATAAATCCAGGCAAAGCGAAAGCGGCCCCGACCGAAAGGTCATGACAGGCCGCTTTCACAAGCACCAAAACAATTGAAACATCTGTTTCTCAAGGTGCACTTACTGCTCTCTTCTGCCCCTACTTGACAACGATCTTCTTGCCGTTATTGATGTAGAGGCCGGGACGAGAAATCTTCTGCAGCTTGCGGCCGGAGAGGTCGTAGAGGGCTTCGCTACTGGGCGCGCTGGGCGCTGCGATGCCGGTAATGATTTCCTCTGCACCCGCGATGGCGGCCTTAATCTGCTCGAGGCTCATGCCTTCAGGACCGAACAAGATGGTGTCCTCCACGCGGCCTGGTATGGTCAGGACGAGCTTGGCGACAAGATAATCCGACATTCTGACGGCCTCGAATGTCGCCTCGCGAACGCCACTGGTCGTCGTAGTAGAAATACAGAGAGCTGCCACCCGTAAGCACCGCGTACGGTTGCGCCAACTTGGCGTATCTGCACACGGGACGGATGCTGCAGCCCAGCCAGCGATTCGTTGAGGACACGAGGAGTCCGTCTTCCCGTACAGACATCACCATGGCCAAGTCTCAGGAATTGTCCGCGTGGACAATGGTTGTCCAGTAGTCTCCGCGCTGGCCGGGATTTGCCGAGCTGTCATAGGACTTTCCACTCATCACCCCGGCAGCAGGCAGGAAAATGCTCTTGCCGTTGATGCTGCTGGTGACCAGCCGTCCGCTGACGCCGTTCTGCGTCGTCCAGACTGACGTAGTATAGTTCTCATCGAGAAGTTCTGCTATCTGTTCATCATCCGGAAGCGCCCACTTGCCCTTCAGATGGAAAGCATAGTCCTTAGGCAAAAGCACCGTCTTGCCATCGGCAGCGCAGTATTCCGTGTAGCTGTATGTATCGGTGTCGTAATAGCTGTAATTAGTCCGCTGGAAATCAGCTCTCGGGGTATGCTCGCCCCAAGCATAGTAATAGCCACTCTACTCGGGACTGCTTGCTCCCAGGTTGCAGGTAGCCCATAACGTACCGGAGGGCAAACCGAGATCGACAAACTCGATGCCATTGTCTTCCCATGCCCGTGCGCCCGATGCAATTGCCATCAAAGCGAACAATAATAAGGTTATCTTTTTCATAGCTCTGGAATTTATGTTTTGTTAGATTCAGTATGTCATCGGAGGATGCACGGAGGCACACTTTATATCATTCCTGAGAGCAAAGATACGACTTTTCCCCATTCACTCCAAACATTCAAGTGATTTTTTTATTCCTCGGATGCTGAAGGCAGGGGAAAGAAACACAAAAACCCTACACGTGGGAACGGCAAACGCTACACGTGGGAACGGCAAACGCTACACGTGGGAATGGCAAACGCTACACGTGGGAATGGCAAACGCTTGGTTCAGATGCTGATGACAAGTCCTTCGTTAGCGAGGACGGTATGTGGGAAAACGCTCTGTGCCTCCTTGAGGAGAGCGTTTTCGTCTTTGATGGAAGCGCTGAAATGACCGATGCAGAGCTGCCCCACCCTTGCGTCTCGAGCCAAAGTGGCTGCCTGAAGGGCGGTGGTGTGCATGGTCTGCTCGGCTCTCAGAGCACGTTCTTGGAAATAAGTGGCTTCGTGGTAAAGCAGGTCGACCCCCTCGACGATGTCCTTCAGCCCGGGCAAATAGACGGTATCGCTACAATAGGCGAAGGAGCGGGAAGGCGTGGCTGGCGTGGTCAGGCGTTCGTGAGGGATGACGGTTCCGTCCTCCGTCGTCCACGACGCACCGGCCTTGATGTTGTTTATCTGGCTGACGGGTATGCCATAGGCATCAATCATCTCCCTGCGGATGTGCGGCAGGTTTGGTTTCTCACGGAAGAGAAAGCCGCTGGTAGGAAGTCGGTGCTGCAGGGGGATGCTATGGACCGTGATGCTGCGGTCTTCGTAGATAAGCGCATGCCTTTGCACATCAACGGGATGAAAGAGGACTTTGTACTGAATGTCGCTGTAGTAAGTGCGCTGCAGGAAATCGAGGAGCTCGCCCACTTGCTGCGGCCCGTGGATGTGGAGCTCGGCAGTACGGCCCAGGAGGTCCATCGTACCTATCAGCCCGGGCAACCCGAAGACGTGGTCGCCATGATTGTGACTGATGAAGATGTGGCCGACGTTCATCATCGAAAGCCCCATCTTCTGCATCTGCGCCTGAACGCCCTCGCCACAATCTATCATGAAGTATTTGCCCCTCACGTTCAGTATCTGCGAGGTGGGCTGATGGCGAGTGGTCGGCTTGGCTGAGCCGCAACCCAGTATGTTTAATTCAAAATCCATGATTCACGCTTCATAATTCATAATTAAATCAAAAATCCACAATCCATAATCCCAAGGCTTCTGCCCCGGAACTATGAATTGTGAATTTATAAATTATGAACTATTAGGAATTATTCCTCTGTCTTAGCTTCAGCCTCTGCTGCGGGCTCTTCAGCTACAGGTTCAGCTGCGGGCTCTGCCTTGGGAGCTTCAGCTACGGGCTCTGCCTTGGGCTCAGCCTTCTTTGCCTTAGGCTTTCCCTCGGCCTTCATCTTAGCCTTCAACTCTGCCAGAGCGTCGAGGTCGCCCAGTGTGGTGCTGGCAGCCTGGTTCTGAACCAATGGAGCCTCTTCCTTCTGAGCGGGCTTGCGTGTAGCCTTCTTGGCCTCGCGAGCCTCACGAGCTTCTGCACGCTGCACGTCTTCGAAGATGCGGCTGTGAGAGAGGATAATGCGCTTGCTGTCCTTGTTGAACTCAATCACCTTGAACTCGAGTGTCTCACCAGCCTGAGCCTGTGAGCCATCCTCCTTCTGCAGGTGCTTCGGAGTAGCAAAGCCCTCAACATCCTCGTCGAGCTGTACAACAGCACCCTTTTCGAGGAGCTCTGTGATCTTACCCTCGTGGATAGAACCAACGGTGTACTTAGCCTCGAATACATCCCAAGGATTGTCCTCAAGCTGCTTGTGGCCGAGAGACAGACGACGGTTCTCCTTGTCGATGTCAAGAACGATCACGTCAATCTCAGCACCTACCTGAGTGAACTCTGAAGGATGCTTCACCTTCTTTGTCCAAGAGAGGTCGCTGATGTGGATCAGACCGTCAACACCCTCCTCGAGCTCTACAAATACACCGAAGTTGGTGAAGTTGCGAACCTTGGCGGTGTGCTTGCTGCCAACAGGATACTTGGTCTCGATAGCCTCCCAGGGA
>JAILEU010000056.1 GCA_024697785.1 Bacteroidaceae bacterium
CGTTGGAACTAAACCTTATCTTTATGGCGGTTAACTGTGTTTTCGTCCGTCGCGACTCGGCCATTCAAGCAAGCTTGATGGCGCTCGCTGCTCCGTCCGTTGTAGCGGTTCATGGTGAAGTCGAGGCCGGAGAGGCAGAAGGTCTTGATGATGTCGATGGCGGTGGGGAGCTGGGCGTTGATGAGGGCACGGTCGTCGGCGTCGAACTCGCCGAGGACGAAGTCAATCTGCGAGCCGTGGGGGAAGCCGTTGCCGATGCCGACACGCAGGCGGGCGTAGTTCTGCGAACAGAGGATCTGCTCGATGTGGCGCAGGCCGTTATGGCCTCCGGCACTACCCTTGCCCTTGAGGCGCAGCGTGCCGACGGGCAGCGAGAGGTCATCGACGACGACGAGCAGGTTCTCGCCGGGGATGTTCTCCTTGTTCATCCAGTAGCGGACGGCGTTGCCGCTGAGGTTCATGAACGTCGTGGGCTTGAGGAGGACGAGCTGGCAGTTCTTGACTGACGTATAGGCCACGTAGCCGTAGCGCTTGTCCTGGAAAACAACGTTGGACGCCTCTGCGAAGGCGTCCAATACGTTGTAACCGATGTTGTGACGGGTTTCCTTGTACTCGTCGCCCGGGTTTCCCAGACCGACAATCAGGTACTTCATTACTCAGCAGCAGCTGCTTCCTCGCCTTCTTCGGCTGTTGCATCAGCCTCACGTGAGGAACGGGTGGTCATGACGCCGCAGACAACGGTGCTGGCGGGAGAAACCATTTCGAGGCCTTCGAAGCTGAGGTCGGCAACCTTGATGCTCTTGCCGAGGCCGAGGTTGGTGACGTCGATAACGAGACGCTCGGGGATGTCGTTGTAGAGAGCCTTCACCTTGATGCGGCGGACAATCTGCTCGAGCTTACCACCGGCCTTGACACCGGCAGCCAGACCTGTGAGCTGGACGGGGACAGCCATGACGATGGGCTTGGCCTCGTTGATCTCGAGGAAGTCCATGTGGAGGATGGTGTCCTTGACGGGGTGGAACTGCATCTCCTGGATGATGGCGTTGTAGAGCTTGCCATCGATGGTGAGGTCAACGACGTAGATGTCGGGCGTGTAGATGAGCTTGCGGAGGTCGTCCTTCTTCACAACGAAAGGCAGGGCAACGGGCAGACCGTTCTCATCTTTCTGGATTCCGTACATGTTGCAAGGGACGAGACCCTGCTTGCGCAGTTCGCGCGAACTTTTCTTTCCGACTTCCGTGCGGGAAGTGCCTTGGAGCTGGAATGTTTTCATTTTTTCCTTCTTTTAAGTGTTACTCTAAATTAAGTTTTTTGCTTAATTCGCCATCACACGAAATGAGAGCTTTTCGCAAAGTGGCCGCGAAGGTACGGCAAAAATGCGAGATACGAAACAAAAACGGGAGTTTTTTGCTGTTTTTCCCTTAAAAATCTATTTTCAGGTCTATGTCGTCGATGATTTCCGCTGCTGTTTCGTCGGGAGCCGTTTGATTTTGCGCCTGCACGGCGGGGGGGGCGTCGGCTGGCGCCGCGACACCGAGGGTGGGTTCGTCCTCCGCCAATTCGTCCACCATGCCCGCGGGCGAGGGCTCGCCGTTCTCGTGGATAAAGCGGATGGCGTTGCTCAGCGCATCGATGAATTTGCTGAAATCTTCTTTATAGAGGAAAATTTTATGCTTCTCGAAGTTGTACTGTCCCTCTTCGCCTTCCCCTGTGTACACTTTTTTGCTCTCGGTGATGGAGAGGAAAAGCTCGTCGCGTTTGCTCTTCTTCACGTCCAGATAATAGATGCGCTTCCCCGCCTTGACGGTCTGTGAATAGTATATTCTCTTTTCGAAGTCGTAGTTTGGGTTGTCTTTTTTGTAGTCCATAGGGCACGTTTTTTGAAGTTCAGGGGTCAAATTTCAGCATTTTACGCGTGAATTGCAAATTTTTTTAGTCTTTTTAAAGATTGGACTTAACAGCTGAAAGAAAAGAGGCTGTCGGGCCGGGGCGGCGGAAACGGGGAGAAGTGCATATTTTCCTTTGACAAGGAAAAAACGCCGTTTTTGTTTGGTGGGTTTTCAGAAAAAGTGTATTTTTGTCGGTGATAATTTAAAAATCCAACTATGAAAAAAGTATTCATGGGGGCCATGTGCCTCACAGCTTTTGTCACATTGACTGCCTTGACGGCTTGTGAAAAGAAACAGAATGTACTAACAGAGAGTGAGATTGCCGACGGCTGGGAGCTGCTCTTCGACGGGCAGACGCTCGACAAATGGAAGAACTACAACGGCACGGAGCTTACGAACGGCTGGCATGTCGTCGACGGCACCATGCAGGCTGCGGGCGACGGCAGCGACGAGAACGGCTACATCGTCACCAAGAAGCAGTATGAGAATTTCATCATCGACTGGGACTGGAAGCTGACCCACGGCGGCAACAGCGGACTGCTCTATCACGTGGTGGAGAATCCCTTCTTCCCCGTGCCCTACGTCACCGGCCCCGAATATCAGCTCATCGACAACGACGGCTGGGAGGAGGACAACGCTCCCACGAAGCTCGAGCCCTGGCAGCGGCTGGGCGTGGACTACGCCATGCACCTGCCCGACGAGAGCAAGATGAAGGTGAACCCGCAGGGACGGTGGAACAACTCGCGCATCGTCTTCGACAACGGCCATGTGGAGCATTGGCTCAACGGCGTGAAGATTCTGGAGTTCGAGGCATGGACGGAGGACTGGTTCAAGCGCAAGAACAGCGGCAAGTGGGAGAATGCGCCTGAATACGGCCTGGCCCACCGCGGCGTCATCTGCCTGCAGGATCACGGCTATCCTGCCTCGTTCCGCAACATCAAGATAAAGGAGCTGCCCAAAAAGCATGTGGGCGAGAAGGTCAGCCTCTTCAACGGCAAGGACCTCACGGGCTGGCAGGCCTACGGCACCGAGCTGTGGTACGTCAACGACGAGGGCAACATGGTGTGCGAGAGCGGTCCCAACAAGCAGTACGGCTATCTGGCCACACGCGACTACTACGAGGACTTCGACCTCACGCTTGAGTTCCGCCAGTGGGCCAACGGCAATTCGGGCGTCTTCTTCCGCTCGTTCGTCGAGCCTCCCGTGAAGGTCAACGGCTGGCAATGTGAGGTGGCGCCGAAGGGCAACGACACCGGCGGCATCTACGAGTCGTACGGACGCGGCTGGCTGGTGCAGATCCCCGACGAGAAGGAGGACATCCTGAAGGAGGGCGACTGGAACACGCTCCGTCTGCGTGTCGAGGGTGACCACGTGCAGACGTGGCTCAACGGACAGCCCATGATCGACATCAAGGACGCCAAGATAGGCCGCGCCACAGGACGCATCGCCCTGCAGATTCACGACGGCGGCGGCATCAAGGTCGAATGGAAGAACCTCGTGCTGACAAGACTTTGAAAATTAAAAAATTAGAAATTAGGAATTAGGAATTAAGAATTAAGATTTAGAAAACGTATTCAGTTAATAACATATGAAACGAAGAGAATTTCTGAAGACGATGGGGGCAGCGTCGCTGTTCACCATTGTGCCAAGCCGTGTGCTGGGCGGACCCAAGCATGTGGCTCCGAGCGACCAGCTCACCAAGGGTATCATCGGCGTCGGAGGCATCGGACGCAGCAGTTATCACTTCACGAGCGACGAGCGCTGCCGCCTCGTGGCCGTCTGCGATGTCGATAAGAAGCATCTGGAACAGGCTGTCAACATGGCCAAAGAGCGTTTCCACGATACCCCTGTGTCGTATCACGATTTCCGCGACCTCATCCACGACCCCAACGTCGATGTCGTCCACATCGCTACCCCGCCCCATTGGCATGCGCTGATGAGCGTCGAGGCTGCCAAAGCCGGCAAGGACATCTGGTGCGAGAAGCCCATGACACGTACCATCGGCGAGGGCAAGCGCGTGATGGAGGCCGTCAAGCAGAACAACCGCATCTTCCGCCTCAACACATGGTTCCGCTTCACCGACACGTTCTACGGCCTCGGCACCACCGTCGAGCCGCTGAAGAAGCTCGTTGACAGCGGCATGCTGGGCTGGCCCCTGAAGGTTACCGTCAGCGGCGCCACAGGCTTCACCTGGAAATTCTTCTGGGTGGGCAAGGAGAACCTGCAGCCCGAACCCGTCCCTGCAGAGCTTGACTACGACATGTGGCTCGGCCCGGCTCCCTTCAAGCCCTACAATGTCCACCGCACCCACCAGACCTTCCGCGGCTACTGGGACTACGACGGCGGCGGACTGGGCGACATGGGCCAGCACTATCTCGACCCCGTGCAGTACATCCTCGGCAAGGACAACACGTCGCCCATCAAGGTCGAGGTGGATGCTCCGCAGCAGCACCCCGATGCCATCGGCATCTGGCGTAAGATTACCTACACCTACGAGGACGGCTGCCAGATTATCCTCGAGGGCGAGGGCTTCGAGAGCGGCAGCAACGTGCCCTACATCGAAGGTCCGAAGGGCAAGGTCTTCAAAGGCTTCCAGTGCACCATCCCCGACGTGATGAACAAGCTGGCTGAGCTGCCCGACCCCGCTCCGCAGAACACCGACTTCATCAACTGCATCAAGACACGCCAGAAGTTCGCCCTCAACGAGGTCAACGGCTTCCGCAGCGCCACCATCGTCAACATGGCTGTCTGCGCCCTGCGCCTGAACCGCACACTCCGTTTCGACCCCGAAAAGCTGCAGTTCATCGGCGACGATGCGGCCAACGCCCTTATCGACCAGCCCATGCGCTCGCCTTGGAGACTCTAAAGAGATTTACGATTTGTATATTTACTATTTACGATTGATTTTCGATTTAGTTATTTAGATATTGGAAGATTATGAAAAAGATACAATTCCTACTGCTTATATGGATTCTGGCGTTAGTGCAGCCTGTTCTTCCGCTGAGTGCTCAGGATGCCCGTCGCCGCACGACGGCTACCATCATTGCCGACGGTCTGGCTCAGCTCCCTGCCAAGGACGTCACGGTATTCAACTCGGTGATGAACGAAATCGCCTCCACAGGCGCTGCCGGCGTTCAGAGCCTGGCTGACATGCTCGTCCCTGCCACCGAGGGCAAGAATGCCACGGTTGAATATGCCCTGGCTGGTCTCTCAGCCTACGTCACCGACAAGGGCAACGCCGCCCTGCGCAAGAACGTCCGCGAGGGTATCAAGGCATCCCTCGCCAAGTGTACCGACAACCCCAACAAGGCGTTCCTCATCTCGCTGCTGCAGCAATGCGGCACGGCCGAGGATGCCCCTGTGCTGGTCTCCTACCTGAAGGACGACTACCTGAAGGACTTCGCCATGCGTGCCCTCATCAGCATCCCCGGCACGGACGACGTGCTACTGAAGTTGGTGTCTGAAGGCCAGAATCGCACAGCGCTGGCCTACGCTGTGGAAAAGAAACAGCTTGCTGCTGCCGAACCCTTCCTGCTGCTTTGGCACAACAATGCCAAAGGCTACTTACTTCCCCCTACCAGCAATATGCGTGTCCGTAACCCCGAGAATCTGAAGGTTGACTCGGTGCAGCTGACAGCCATCAACAGCGCCCTTGCCGCCATCGGTGGTGAGGCCTCGCTGCACTTGTTGGCCAAGGAAGCCAAGAAACTGGGCTATGTAGGCGGATATGCCAACACTTCGGCATCGTACCTGAACCTGGTGAAGCGTCTGGCTGGCGACCCGGCCACAGCCAAGCTGGCTGTAAAGGAGGCCAAGTCGCTCTGGAAGAACAAGAAACTCCCTGCCAATGTCCACGGCGCCGCCTTCGAGGTGCTGGTGAAGGCCCTGGGCAAGGACGCCCTACCTTATTTATATAAGGACCTCAAGAATCCCGACATCGAGGTGCGCAACGCCGCCCTGCTCAACATCTGCCCGCTGGCCGACGATGCCGTCTGTGCCGAGATTGCCAAGCAGGCTGAGAAGGCAGGCCCCTATGCCGTTACCGATGTCCTGGGCTGGTTCGGTGCCCGCAAGCAGGCCAGCGAAGCTTCGTGGGTGGCCTCTCACGTCACCGGCGAGCAGACCGACGTCGTCCGTCAGGCCGCCATGCACGCTGCCGGCATCATCGGAGGCGAGGAGGCGCTGAACAGCCTCGTCTCCATGCTGGGTTCCCGCTTCAGCGACGATGCCGTAGCTGCCCTCGCCCGCTTCAACGGTAAGGCCGATGATGCCCTTGTGGCTGCCCTTGGCAAGGATGCCGACGTGCAGGCTGCCGTGCTGCCCCTGATTGGTACGCGCCGCATTGCTGCTGCCAAGGGAAAGGTGTTTGAACTGCTTGGCTCCAGCAACGACGCCGTCAGCAAAGCGGCCTATGCGGCCCTCAGCGGCGTGGTTCGCCCTGATGACTTCTCCCTCTTGGCCGACTTGGCTGAAAAAGCCTCGGGCGACAAGCGCAGCGTGCTGCAGAATGCCATGAAGAGTGCTCTTGCTACTCTGCCTGCCGCAGAGCAGTACAAGAGTGTGTCGGACCGTCTCTCGAAGACCGCCGACAAATCGCTCTACTATCCGCTGCTGGCGCAGGTGGGTAACCGCGATGCCATCAACGCCCTCATGGACGGCTATAAAAGCACGGGTACCGATGCCGCCTTCGCCGCCCTGCTGAAGGTGGACAACCAGGACGTCATCGACCGCCTCTTCGAGCTGGCTGCCGAGCGGGTTCGCACCGACGCCGCCCTCAGCCGCGCCCTGCCGCTCATCAACGCGGCCAACTTCACCTCCATCCGTAAGTTCCGCTACTTCAGCGACGCCATCGACCTCAACCCCTCTGCCTCCGTTCGCAACAAGTTCATCGAGGCGCTGGGTAACGTGCCGATGCCCTCGTCGCTCGACCTCGCTGTCAAGTATCTCGACAACCCCGACAGCAAGGAGGCTGCCGCAACAGCCGTCAAGACCATCGTCGCCAAGAGTGCCGAACCTATGGGCGGTGAAGCCGTAAAGGCTGCCCTCGTGAAGGCTCAGGACATCTTCCGCTCCAAGATGGCCTCTGACCCTGATGCCGGTTATGCTGTGGATGAAATCAAGGGCATGATTGAAAAACTGCCTGCCGAGAGCACCTCGCTCATCAGCCAACTCACGCCCGAGGAGAAGAAGGAGGGCTTCGTCATGCTGTTCGACGGTACGAACATGGACAACTGGCAGGGCAACCTCGACAACTATACCCTCATTGACGGCGCCATCTACGTGGATGCCACCTACGGCAACGGTGGCAACCTCTACACGAAGAAGAAGTACAGCGACTTCATCTACCGCTTCGAGTTCCAGTTCATGGTGTTGGGTGTCAACAACGGCGTCGGCATTCGCACCCCGATGGACGTCGATGCTGCCTACGAGGGCATGGAGATTCAGATTCTCGACCACGATGCCCCCTACTACCGCAACTTGCGCGAGTACCAGCAGCATGGCTCCGTCTATGGCATCATCCCCGCCAAACGTGTCAAGTTCCCCGAGCTCGGCACCTGGAACACCGAGGAGATCCGCGCCATCGGCGACCACATCACCGTTACGGTCAATGGCGAGGTCATCCTCGACGGCAACATCCGCGAAGCCTGCAAGGGCCACAACGTCAGCCCCGACGGCGGTGCCAACGAATATACCGTTGACCACCAGAACCATCCCGGCCTCTTCAACAAGGACGGCTACATCAGCTTCTGCGGCCACGGCACGGGCATCAAGTTCCGCAACATCCGCATCAAAGACCTCTCGAAGAGCAAGAGACGGTAATGGATGGGTTAGGGGTTAGAGGTTAGGGGTTAGAGCCATGAAACCCAAACCCCGAACGTAGAATTCAACGTAGAGAGGGGGACGCTGCGTGGCGTCCCCCCTCCTTTTTCTTACGTTCCCCTCATTTCCTCTCCAGCAGCTCTGCCATCTTCTGGGCAAGCTCATTACCGCGGAGGTCGCGGGCAACGATGATGCCGTCCTGCCCGATGAGCAACGTCGAGGGGATGGCGTTGATGCCATAGACCTTGGCTGCCGCACAGCCCCAACCCTTCAGGTCTGACATCTGGAGCCACGCCATGCCGTACTTTTTCAGCGCTTCCTTCCAGTTCCCTTCGTCATTGTCGAAGGAGACGCCCACGATTTCCAGCCCCATCTTGTGGTACTTCTCATAGGCAGCCTTCACATGGGGGATATCAGCCACACACGGTCCGCACCAGCTGGCCCAGAAATCCACGTAGGTATAGCGGTTGTTGGGCACCACGTCCGACAGGCTCAGTTCACCACCCTCGGGTGTGGCCATGCGGAGGTTCGTATATTCCCTTCCGGGATAGCCGCGCATCTGGCCCTCAACACGGTCGCCCACCATCTTCGCCCAGAAGTTGTCGGGGAAGTTCTCCTTCAGCTTCCTGGTGGCCTCCTCAATCCGCTCAGGATAGTTATAGAGCTGGAAGTCACGCAGCAGATAGATGCCGAAGATGTCGTCGGTATGGCGGTTCAGGACATCGGCGCGGTAGAAGTTGCCCTCGTGCCACACCTTGCGCTGCTCCTCGTAGAGCGAGTCGCGCTCCTCATCCGTCTGTGCCGCACGCACCTCAGCCCCCAGTTCATTGGCTTTCGCGTTCAGTCGTGCCACGTTGCTCTGGTAGGCATGGATGCTGTCGTTGAGAGGCGTGCCCGAGGGGAAGCCCTCACCCTCCATAGGGATGTTCAGCACGATGTCCCCAGGCTCGCCGATGAAGCGGTAGAAGTCCCTGCTGCCCTGACCGTAATAGACGCGGATGATGCAGGCGCTGTCGGCCGTCCCCCTCCACGCGTACTGCCCGTTCACCACAGGAACTCTGGCGACGAGGGTGTCGCTGTTGTCGTTCCTCATCACGCTGATGGAGAGGGAGTCGATGTCGCGCTCCACCGTACCCGTGAGGCTGATGCGGTTCCCCGCCCGCGGATTACAGGCTGCCAGCATCAGGGCGGCAGCTACCCCAAGAAGATGTACCTTTTTCATTGTTTTCTATCATTTAGTTATTTTTTGCACTGCAAAGGTAAACAATAAAACATCGAATATCTCTATGCTGCAGGCGCTTTTTGAAAAAAAATACAAATCTCTTGCTTTTATCAGAAAAACAAACTACGTTTGCAACTGGAAAACAAAAGCAAGAAAGAAAATGTCATACACTCAACAAGCACAATTGGAACTGCTGAACGCCTTGAACAGCATTCAGACGGAAGCTGAATTCAATGAGTTCCGCAACCTGATGGCCAATTTTTTTGCGCAAAAGGCGCAACGCGCCATTGATGCCTTGTGGGACAATGGTACCATCAATGAGCAGACCGTTGAAGAATGGGGAAAAGAACACATGCGCACTCCTTATCGTTATGCGGCGCATCGTTCTTGACACCAACTGCCTGCTTCAGACACTTCCTGCAAAAAGTCCGTATCACAAGATATGGACTGAAGTGTTGAATGGCCAGATTAGCCTTTGCGTCAATAATGAGATTCTTGATGAATACGAAGAGGTATTAGCACAAAAGACGACTAAGGAAATTGCACAAAACGTTGTTGAGGCTATTGCCAGACTTCATACCACAGTATTCCAAGAAGTATACATTCATTTTGGGCTAATAAAAAGAGATTTGGATGACAACAAATTTGTTGATTGTGCTGTTGCGGCCGATGCAGAGTACATTGTTACTAATGATGCCCATTTCAATGAACTGAAAGCCATCCCTTGGCCAAAATTGTCTGTCATCTCGATCAAAGACTTTCTTTTACAATTAAAATAATTTAAATGCCCAATCATTTGTTGTTGCAGATTTGCGCTCTGCAACACTTGAATACTGCATTGGCCTCGTCCTCCTTTACAAGGCACTGGCGCAATGCTTGCTATTATCTATGCCGATTCGCGACAGAGGAAGACAATGTCAAATCTCCTTCTCAGCGCAGCGTTTGCTTTGCGCTTGCTGCTCCGTCCGTTGCAAATCAGCCTGAGCGGTTAGACTGGTTTACTGGACTTTGTCGGAGGAAAGGAATTTCTTTATTTCCTGAAGCGACTCCTGCAGTTCGTCCGGCTTGAAGCCGTGTCCCGCGCCGTGGATGACGTAGAGACGTGCATCCTTGTATTTTCCTGCGGCACGCTCGGAGCTGCTGAGCGATACGATGTTATCCGCATCGCCCTGAAGTATCAGCACCGGTTTTTCGTAACGGCCAATTACATCGAAGGCGTGTACATCCCGCAGTTCCATGAAGAAACGCTTGCCGAGGGGGACATCCCAGACACGGGTAGTGTCGGGGATGGACTCCACGGGGCGGCGGTTCCAATTGTCGGCCATGCCAATGGCGGGAAAGACAAGGACAAGGCGGTAGATGTCGGCTGGAATGTCGGCTGCTGTCAGGGCCGACACCAAGCCGCCCTGGCTCTCGCCGACAAGGACGATGCGGCTTGCATCGACGTCGGGGCGTGACTTGAAGTATTTGACGATGGCCTCCAAATCGTGCTGTTCGTCGAGGACGGACATCTCCATGGTGTTATTGTCGCTCCGACTGCCCACGGAACCGCAGGGGAAGTCGAAGGTGTAGCACAAGTAGCCCACGGAGCTGAGCATGTCGAAGTAGTTGCGTCCCCAGTGGTGGGTGCCGTTGAAACCGTGCACGATGATGGCAATGGGGTGTTTCCCCGTCATCTCAGCAGGGCGGTTCAGGATGCCGTAAATGTTGCGGTTGCCATTCTTGATCCATAGTTCCTCGCCTGGCTGCGTGTCGGCATCGTCAGTCTCATTTGCCTGAGCCCATAAACCCAATGTAAGGGTGAGCATGGCAGAAAGAACGAATAGTTTCTTTTTCATAATGTTTAATGTTTAACGAACACGTCCTATGATTTTGGTTTAACGTTTAACGTTTAAGGTTTAACGAACACGTCCTCAGACCTCAGTCCTCAGACTTCAGACCTCTGACCTCTTACTTCTTACTTCTTACCTCTTACCTCTGACTTCATAGTTAACGTTATCGTTTTATACCGTTTCTTTTTTCGCCAGCGCTGGGCGAGGAAGGGGGCGTTTACTTCGTGAAGGCCATGCCTACGCGGAGGCCGTCATACTGGGTGAGGAGGGTGTTGAGCAGCTTGAGGGTGCTGTTGCTGCTGGCGGCGCAGACGGCTTTCAGAATCTTCAGCAGGCCGTTGGACTGGAAGACGATGTTGAGCGTGTTCTGCTCATAGACGGTGTAGGCCGTGGTCTTGACGAGGCCGAAGGTAAAGGCGATGGTCTTGGCCTGGGCGTCATAGACATAGGTGCCGTTGATGCCGCGTGCGCCGACGTTGAAGGTGCAGGTGCCGTCCTCGTTGAAGGTGACGGAGCAGGCGCCTTCCTTGACGCCAATCTTGGCGAGGTAGCTATCGACCTTGGTGGCCACCTGCTTGGCTACGGCGTCGCTGCCGAGGGTGGCGAGGACGTTGTCGCTCTCGAAGACAAAGGCGCTGCCCTTGAAGTTCCACGTGCCGTAGAGGTTGTCCTCCTTGACGGTGGTGAAGGCGCCGAGGATGGAGCCGAGGATGCCGCTGACGACGCCGTCGTTGCTGACGGCCTTGCCGTCGTCGGTGGTGTCGCCGCTGGCACCACCAAGGGCGCCGAGGACGCCGCTGAGGATGCCCGACACATCGCCCACGGACGGGGTGGAGGTGGTGGTCGTCTTGTCCTGAGTGGTCGTAGTCGGGGTGGAAGTGGTGGTCTGCTCGGTGGTGTTCTGCTGACCGCCGAGGATAGACTTAAGGACGCCGCCCAGACCCTGCGCCGAGGCAGAGCAGGAGGTGAGCATCAGGGCCAGCATGAGGCCGAAGGAAAGGAATTTTTTCATTGTCGTATGGTTTTAGGATGGTTTACTTCTGTTCTTCGTCGTTTGCTTTTTCGACTGTCTCGTCGTCCAAAGGTTTAAACTCGGTGACGCCGTCGCGGAGCAGGAGGTTGTACCACTGGATGAGCTTGCGCACGTGGGTCATATAGACACGGTCGCGGTCGTAGTTGGGCAGCACTTCGGCGAAGAAGGCTGCGAGCTCGTCGTTCGTAGCCGTCTTGGGGTCGAGGGTGAGCTCTTTGCCTTCGGCCTTGGCCTTGACGTTCTCGAGCACCTGCCAGAGAGGCACCTCCTCAGAATCGGTGAACATGGCGATGTCGCCCAGCGATACGACCTTGTCGGTGGCATACACGGGGGTGCGCTTGTGGTTGGCGTCGAGCGATTCGACGATGAGCATGTTGCGTCCGCTGCTGAGCAGACGATAAAGTCCGGGCTTACCGGATATGGTCAGAATTTTCTTTAACATATGGGTTGAGGTTTAATTGGTTTCAGGTTTCAAGTTCCAAGTTTCAAGTTTCAGGTTTCAAGTTTTTAATCTCTCTATCAGCTGCATGACCTGTGGGGTGATGGCGTCGGCATCGGCATTGTGGATGACGTAGTCGGCGAGGGGCAGCTTCGCCTCGTCTGTCATCTGGCTGGCGAGGCGTGCTTGCACGGCTTGCTCGGTGATGCCGTCGCGGGCCATGGTGCGCTGCACCCGTTCGTCTATGGGGGTATAGACGAGGACGACAGCGTCGACATCGTCCTTCATGCCGGCTTCGAACAGGATGGCTGACTCAAGGGCCACCAGCGGCTGTGCGGCATGACGCCTGGTCCACTGACGGAAGTCCTCACGCACGGCAGGATGTACAAGGGCGTTGACAGCGGCGATGCGCTCGGGATGGCCGAACATGTAGTCAGCCAGCAAACGGCGGTTGAGGGTCGGAGATCCTGTGCTCATACTATTGTCTGAACTCCTGCACTCCTGCTCTCCTGCACTCCTGCACTCCTGCACTTCTGAACTCCTGCACTCCTGAACTCCTGTACTCCTGCACTCCTGCTCTCCTGAACTCCTGCACTCCTGAACTCCTGAACTCCTATTTATATACACCTCGGGTCCGACGAGGGCTATGAGGCCCTGGCGGATGGAGGCGCTGCTGTTCATCAGGCGGCGTGCCTCGCTGTCGCAGTCATAGACGGGGATGCCCATCGTCCGCAGCAGCCCTGCCACGCCCGACTTACCGCTGCCTATGCCGCCCGTTATGCCCAGCCTAAAGGTCATCGTTGTATTCAATCAGATAGTCCACCTCGGAGGGCGAGATGGTGATGGAACGAATGTCGTCGGGACGACGGACAAGCTCCAGACGGGCTTTGCCATCGTCGTTCGGGTCGAGATTGACGTAGTTGACAACCAGCTCGAACTGCTCTTCCGTAACGTCGTAGAAGCGTTCGAGGCTGACCTGGAAGGTGACGGTGGCCTTCGAGGGGAAGGCGCGCAGCACCGACTTGTAGGGGAAGAGGTAGTCACGGATGGGCAGCTCGAATGACTTCTGCACGTAGGGTGTCACCTGCACGCAGAGGGTGGTGGTGCTGGGTTTGAAGAGCATCCCGCCATGAGGCGCCACAAAGCTGAGCTGAGCCGACAGCGAGTCGGAGAGCCCGTCGAAGGATACCGGCTCGGTGAGGACGCACGAGAGGGTGTCGAGGACGGCGGCAGGGGCGTGGACGGTGACGCTGTCGGGCACCAGGCGCTGGCTGCCGATGACGTGGCTGTTGTCGGCCGACACATGTCCGGCCAGGCGGACGGGCAGGCGGCGGCCTGTGGAGGGCGCGAGGTAGAACTGCAGCGTATCGGGCGTCACGGACTGGATGTGGGCCGTCGATGACAGGGCGCCCGCGAGCAGCTCGTCGAGCGCCGCACCCGTGATGACCACGTGTCCGTCGGACGCCTTGTAGTTGCGGCAGTCGACGGGCAGCTGGCGGAACGTGCGGCGCGTGCGGTAGCCCAGAATCCGCTCGCCCCTGTCGCGCACGACGATGCTCACCTTCTCGTCCGGCATCTCGGTGATGATGGTGCCTTCGGGCATGTGACGAAGCACCACGTCGAACGTGAACTTCGCCTCATGCTCTTCGCCCATGTTCACCAGATACCAATAGAAGAACACGAAGACGAAGAAGATGAGAAAGACGAGCACATCGCGGCTCTTCGGCTTTTTCATCCTCTATTTCTTGGTCGGCTGCGGCATGGTGGAGGGGTCGGCGAAGACGTTGGCCTTGTCAATACGGATCGTAACGCCCTTGCCAATCTCGAGCGTCACCACCTCCTTGCCGTTCTCCATGTTGATTTCCTTGACGATGCCATAGACACCCCCGCTGGTGATGACCTTCGAGCCGGGCTGGAGGCTGCGGCGGAAGGCCTCAATCTGCTTCTGCTGCTTGCGCTGGGGCAGAATCATGAAGACGTACATGATGACGAACAGCAGGATGATCATGAAGAGGGGCGATGTGAGGAACGAGCCTGCGCCCTGTGCTGCCGTCGGGGCAGCGGTTTCTTGTAGTGGAAACATTTTAAAATTAGGAATTAGAAATTAGGAATTAGGAATTATATAAAGAAGAATGAAGAATGAAGAATGAAAAATGAATAATGAAGAATAAATAGCTTTGTCAGTGGGATAGCCGACAGAGGAAAGGGTGTGCTGTTTTCGGAACATTTTATTTTTCATTTTTCATTCTTCATTTTTCATTAAAAAAATATTTCCATTGTCCATTGTCAATTAACGAAGTTATCATGGTCGTTAAACATTAAACGAAAATCATTTTTCATTTTTCTTCAGCTTCTTTGCTGCGGCGTCGAGGATGCCGTTGATGAACGAGCCGCTTGAGGGGGTGCTGTAGAACTTGGCTATCTCGACGTACTCGTTGAGGGTGACGCCCAGGGGTATGGAGGGGAACGACGTCACCTCGGCGAGGGCGGTCACCATGATGACGGTGTCCATGAAGGCGATGCGCTCGCCGGTCCAGTTGCTGCTCTGCTCGTCGATGAGCTCGCGGTAGGTGGCTGCGTTGGTCAGGGCACGGCGCAGCAGCGTCTGTGCGAACTCGGCATCCTCCATGTCGCGGAACTGCGGCGACAGCACCTGCTCGGCGCCCATCGCGGGGTCGAACTGCCTGATGGTCTTCAGCACGAAGGTGTCCACCACGGCTTTGTCGTCGTTCCAGTAGAGGCTCTGCTCTTCGAAGAGGTCGTCCAGCTCGTCGCTGTCCATGATGTACTGCTTGTAGAGCTTGCGCCAGAGGGCACGGTCGTCGTCGTACGAAGGCTCGTCGGGGGCATTCATGTATTCGCAGTAGGCGTCGCCGCGCTCGATGTTCTCAAACAACCGGCGCACGACGTCCTCGGCGTCTTTCCACGAGAGCTTCAGGGACTTTTTCCGCTCGGCCAGCTCGCTGTTCTGCTCCAGCTGGTTGATGAAGCGGTTATCGACGAAGCGGCGATTGGGGTTGATGTCCTCGGCCGTCGGCTGAAGGCGTTGACGGCGCAGCGCCATGCGGTCCTCGGCATAGTGCTTCACGGCCACCATCAGCAGCAACAGGTAGAGATATAGTTCGTAAGCCTTGTTAAGGCTAAACGTCAGTTCTTTCTCAGCAGCCTCCACGTTTGTGTTCTCGCGAAGCAAGTAAGCATAGAGAATCTGCACGACTTTCTGTCGGATCAATGTACGGGTAATCATAACTCTTTATGAATTGCGGTTGCAAAAATACTACAACCGGCGCGAAATACCAAATTTAATTGCGCATTTAACGGCAAATCCATGCAGATTCGCCCCATCGGTCATTCGCCATACCGTCAGCGGGCGGGGTACTTTTTGAAAAGGCGCCAGAGGAGTTCGTACACCTCTGTGCGGCTGAGGGGGTCGTCAACCTCTTCGACGGTGTTGTAATAGACAATGGAGTCGTTGGCGCGGTCGGCCACCATGAGGGTAAACGTAGTGGCATAGGGATTGGGCAGGTCCACCGAGGGAACAACGATCACAGAGCCCAGCGAGACAAGGGCCACCACAGCAGCGAGGCCGACGGAAATGGCTGCGTTCTTTGCCGACTCACGGACCACCTCGCCCTTCATCCTGACGAAGCCGTTTTCGTAGAGCAGCATCAGGTAAGGGAGATCGTTGTCGTCCATCAGCTGACGGATGGACTCGGGCAGCGGAAGGCTGCGGATGTTTTTGGCACGCGTCTTCACGCCATTCGATGTATTCACCTTGGGTGCAAAGGCCAGGGCGGCACCGTCGCGCCCCACCTGACGGTCGAGTTCGTCGTCGTCAATACGGATGAACTCGCTGATGGGGAACTGGCTGAGGTTGTCGTCGAGGATGCCCGTCAGCACGTCCGAGGCGGCGGTGGAGAGGGAGTCGCTGTAGGCCTCCTGCCCTTTGCTGATGGCGAAGATATCCACATAGGGCAACAGGAGGGGCACTTTCGCAGGAGCCTGAGCGCTGAAGGTATCAGCACAGTAGCGGCTGCTGGCGCACGAGGTCAGCAGCAGGGCACAACATGCCACAACAAAAAGATACGTATGCTTCATATCGTTTACCATCTGCTTACTGATCACTTGCGGGTGAGGGTTTTTTGCCGGAGGGGCGGCCAGCGGGTTTACGCTTTTTCTTCTTACGGTCGAAGCGGGTGAGACTGTCCTGCTCAAGCAGGTCGCCGGATGTGGTGGACGTCACGGGACCGTCCTCCGAAAGCGATTCGGGCATCTTGCCCTCGCGGTTGAGGGCCATGATGTCGAAAGCACGGTGGGCGGAGATGGTGACGAGGTTGTCGGCGGAGTTGCGCTCGGTGCTGTATGTGACGAGGCGTCGCAGGATGTCGGCCTTGAAGAAGTACCATGTACCCTCGGCGGTCTCGAGGGTGACGTCGCGCGCCGGGAAGCGGCGCAGGGCCTCGGCATAGGCATCGACCTCGAAGTTCATGCAGCACTTCAGCTTGGCACACTGTCCGGCCAGCTTCTGCGGCGAGAGGGTGAGGTCCTGCGTGCGTGCGGCACCGGTTGAGACGCTGACGAACGACGACATCCACGTGGCGCAGCAGAGCTCGCGTCCGCAGGGTCCGAAGCCGCCGATGCGCCCGGCCTCCTGGCGGGCACCGATCTGCTTCATCTCGATGCGCACATGGAAGGCCTCGGCCAGCACCTTGATGAGCTGGCGGAAATCGACGCGGCCGTCGGCGATGTAGTAGAAGATGGCCTTGCCGCCGTCGCCCTGATACTCCACGTCGCCAATCTTCATCTGCAGGCCGAGGTCGAGGGCAATCTGGCGCGACTCAATCATCGTCTTATGCTCGCGGCGCTTGGCCTCTTCGAACTTCTCCATATCGACGGGGCGGGCCTTGCGATAGACGCGGCGCACGGGGGCATCGTCCTTGATGCCCGCCTTCTTCATCTGCAGCGCCACCAGTCCGCCCGTGAGGGTGACGGTGCCGATGTCATGGCCAGGACTAGCCTCCACAGCCACCACGTCGCCCTTGACGAGGTCGAGATGGTTTGCATTGAGATAATAGCCCTTGCGAGTGTTCTTGAACTGGACTTCGACGAAGTCCGACTCTTCTAAGTTGCCTGGGACGTCGGCCATGTAGTCATAGACGTGCAGCGGACAGTCCTGACGGCTGTAGCCGCGGCAGCAGATGCCGTCGTGAGGGAGGTATGAAAGTTTTTCGGGATCCACCTTTTTAAAATTATAAAATTAGGAATTAGAAATTAGGAATTAGAAATTAGAAATTAGGAATTAGAAATTAGAAACTACATAATGAAGAATGAAAAATGAATAATGAAGAATAAATAGCTTTGTCAGTGGGATAGCCGACAGAGGAAAGGGTGTGCTGTTTTCGGAACATTTTATTTTTCATTTTTCATTCTTCATTTTTCATTAAAAAACTTTTCCATTGCGTGTCAGCGGGAAGCTGCTGCCGACTGGCGCAGGAGGACTATCATGCGGAGGCTGAGGTCGAAGAAGACCATCCTTGCGTTGACGTTGCCCTCGATGTCGCGCTGGGCGTCGGCGAGCAGGGCGGTGATGCCCATGACGTTACGCTCGTCAACAAATGGGGCGAAACGTGCCGTGAATGCCGCCTCGGCACTGTTCATGTAGCTGAGGGTGTGTGAGTGGAAGTTGGCGACGAAGCTCTCGCGCACCATCCGCTGGGCATAGTCCAGGAACTGTCTCTGGGGTGTACGGCCCAGCTTGGCCACCTCCTCGCTCCACAGCTTCAGCTCGTCCAGCTTGCGGCCGTAGGCGAGGCGCATGAGGCGGATGAAGAGCTCGGTGTTCTGGCGCGTCTCGTCCTCGGCGTCCAGCAGGTGCAGGACGCGCGCCCAGCTGCCGCCGGCGGTGTGGGCGAGGTCGTCGGCCACGTCGGCGCTGAGGCTGAAGCGCTCCACGAGGGCATGGGCCATCTCCACCTCCTTCAGCGGGCGGAAGTTGACGCGCAGCGTGCGGCTCTGGATGGTGGGGAGAACCCGCTCGGCATCGTCGCTCACCAGCAGGAACACCGTCTCGGCAGGGGGCTCCTCGATGAGTTTCAGCAGTTTGTTGGCACACGAGTCGTTCATGCGCTCGGGCAGCCATAGGATGACGACCCTGCGCCCGCCCTCACTGGAGCGGAAGCTGAGCTTGCGGATGAGCTCGGCAGCCTGCGCGGCATACAGCTCGCCCTGCTGGTTGTCGGCCCTGGCAGCGCGCATCCATTCGGCGAGGTCCAGATAGGGATTCTCGAGGAAGGCCTCGCGCCACTCGAAGATGAAGTCGTCACTCTGCGGATAGGTGTCGGCAGGACGTCCGCTGTCGCGCTTGAAGACAGGCATCATGAAGTGCACGTCGGGATGTACTAGCTTGTTCATCTTCACGCACGCCGGGCAATAGCCGCAGCTGTCGGCGGCCGGGCCGGAGGCGAACATGTCGCCTCCCTCGCTATGCTGGCACACCAGATAGCGGGCAAACGCGACGGCCATAGGCAGCTTGCCCGTGCCCACAGGCCCGGCAAACAGCTGCGCATGGGGTATGCGCCCGCTCTCCAGCTGATGCCGCAGCTGCGCCTTCACCTCTTCCTGTCCGATGATATCCTTGAAAAACACTGGTTTTATTTACTAT
The DNA here is from genome assembly GCA_024697785.1 of Bacteroidaceae bacterium. GTDB lineage: Bacteria > Bacteroidota > Bacteroidia > Bacteroidales > Bacteroidaceae > UBA1189. Next base: position 18,897 of record JAILEU010000056.1, read on the forward strand.
TTGACGATTTACGATTTATTCGTTTTTCGTTTAACGTTTAATGTTTAACGAACACGTCCTCTGACCTCTGACCTCTTACCTCAGACCTCAGACTTCTTACTTCTGACTTCTTACTTCTGGCTTCACCTCCTGACGCATGGTCGGTAAACGTTAAACATGAATCGTTAAACCAATCTCCAATTCTTAATATTAAAAAATCTCCTTCGCTACGTCGCGAACGCTGGGGGTGGCGCCGAGAACGTAGAAATGTATGCGGGGGACGCCGTGGCGGATGAGCTCGCGGCACTGGGCCGTACACCACTCCACGCCCACGCGGCGCACAGCCTCGTCGTCCTTACAGGCGCCGACGGCCTCGGTGAGCCCCACGGGGATATCGACGCTGAACGTCTTGGGCACCGTGGCAAGCTGCGACGCCTTCGTCAGCGGCTTGATGCCCGGGATGATGGGGATGGTGATGCCTGCTGCCCGCGCCCGCTCCACGAAACGGAAATAGACGTCGTTGTCGTAGAACAGCTGCGTCACCGCATACGCTGCCCCGCCCTCCTGCTTCTTCAACAGCCAGTAGAGGTCGCTCTCGATGTTCGGCGCCTCGATGTGCTTCTCGGGGTAGCAGGCCACGCCGTACGTGAACGGATGCACCGTGCCCGCGATGGGCGACCCGTCGTCGAAGAAGCCGTCGTTGAAGCGGTTTATCTGCTCCTGCAGCTCGGTGGCATGGCTGTAGCCTCCCGCCACGGGGGTGAACGTCTTGTCGTCGGGTGCCTTGTCGCCCCGCAGCACCAGCAGGTCGGTGATGCCCAGGAACTGCAGGTCGATGAGGACATACTCCGTCTCCTCGCGCGTGAAGCCGCTGCAGAGGATGTGCGGCACCACGCGCAGCCCGTAGCGCGCCTTGATGGCAGCCGCCACAGCCACCGTGCCCGGACGCTTACGCACCGCCACGCGCTCGAAGAGCCCGGGGGCCGTCTCGCGATAGATGCGCTCGCTGCGGTGCGTGGTGATGTTGACATACTGCGGATCGAACTCGCGCAGCATATCAATGTCGGCAAACAGCCGCTCGATACCCATCCCCTTCAGCGGGGGCAGCACCTCAAACGAAAATCCCGCCGTCTCCATTCTTCTTTATTCCTTTTCGACTTTTCGACCTTTTTGACTTTTTGACCTTTTCGACCTTTCGACCTTTCGACCTTCTATCCAATTTCGGCCGCGAAGGTAGTACTTTTTTTAGAAAAAAAGAAGAAAAATCGAGAAACACTATAAAAAATGTTTTAGCCCCTTTTCCTCACCCCCTTTTTTTCGCCCTGCCCAGAAAAAAAATATTTCCCTGCCCAGGGAGATAGTTTTTCCTGCCTAGGCAGCCATTTTTTCGTGATAGTCTTCGCGCAAAAACAGCTAACTCCTACCAGTCTCTTACCTCATCTGTTACCTCGTTTTGTTTTTGGGTTAAGTGTTGAGGTAGGTGTTGGGTACCTGTTAGGTAGGTGTTTGAGCAGCATCTACCTCATTTAATCCACTTTAATATAACAAGTTAAGTCGCAATAGGTAGGTGTTGGCCTATTTTTTGTGAAAGTCAACCTAAATCAGGAAGCTGTTGAAGTAAGCAGTGGGCTACGTACCTCGCTATGGAAGATGAACGAATGGGTAATTCTCAACGGAAAATGAGGAAATATAACAAAAATACACTCTTTTCCTTGCATTGTTGTCCGAATAACGTTAACTTTGCCCCAACAAATAGAGAATACCACGATGATCACGTACGCCATGACCCAGACCATTGTCGAATATTTCAAGTCGCATCTGTCTTGAAAACCTACGTCAAATCAAATAAGAATCTACTATAACACAAATGAAAAAAAGAGTTTTGTTCCTAATTTGCACTTTCTGTGCAATCACAGCCTATGGCTACGACTTTATGCATGGTGAACTTTACTACAACATTACGTCTTCGACGAATAGGACAGTAGAGGTGACTTATGGCAAGAACACTTACACAGGGTATACGTATGTCATACCTGAATGGGTTTCTTATGGTGAATTCAAATATTATGTGACAGGAATCGGAAGTTCAGCATTTTCTGGCGACACTTGGCTTGAAACCATAGAGTTTGATGACAACACTCGAGTTCAATCAATAGGAAACAATGCCTTCTCAGGATGTAATGGGTTGAAACGTATTACCATTCCAGCGTCTGTTACAAGTATAGGCAATTATGCCTTCTCGGGCTGCTTTAACTTACACACGGTTACTATCAAAGATTCCAATACCACATTGTCGTTGGGCTACGGTTCCATGAACGGCTCCAACTATGGACTATTCGCTGATGCTGGTTTGGAAAATTTTTACTGGGGACGCCCGCTTAGCTATAATACGGATTATGGACGTTCGCCTATCGCCAACCAGCCTCTTCTAAAGAATATCACTATCGGTCCCAATGTTTCCACCATTACCGCATATATGTTCTATGGTAATACAGCCATCAGCACCATCACGATCCCCGAAACTGTCACCACTTTAGGCAATCATGCCTTCGATAGCTTCACTGGTCTTACATCGTTCAATATTCCGAAGCATATTACCTCCATTGGCGAATATGCCTTTGCTCATTGCACTGGGCTGAAATCGTTTTCTATTCCTGAGTGGATCACCACTATTGATGCTGGCTGGTTCTCCGGTTGTAATGGTTTGACCTCCATCACGTTTCCTGGAACTTTGAACAGTGTTGGCAACTATGCCTTCGCTGGTTGTACTGGTATCAAGACATTGACATTCGAGAAGGCCAGTGTGGACAGGACGCCTTTGACGTTAGGCTATGGATCGTTAAATGGTATAGAGTATGGCTTGTTCTATGACTGTCCCTTGGAGTCTGTAGATATACAGAGGGAACTCAGTTATCAGTCAAGCTATCC
>JAILEU010000062.1 GCA_024697785.1 Bacteroidaceae bacterium
TTTTCACGCCCTAAAAGGGCAAATCTTGGAGCAGCGAGAGCCAACAAACTTGTTTGTTTGGCCGAGTCGCGACAAGATAAGACTAAGTCAAAAGCATTCAAAATTAATTCTTTTGCCCTTTCAGGGCGAAAGTTTCTTTTGTCATTTGTACCCAGGGCGTTGCCCTGGGCTATATGCTCCATGCCCCTTCGGGGCGTTCCTCTCTGGTACAATTTCATACTTGCGAAACTAAAGTAATCTGATACAAAATTTTACAAAATTTCGATAACACGTTTCCTGTGAATAGTCCTAATTTTGAATTATTTTGAAATCTTGGAACAGCGAGCGCAAAAGAGCTTGCTCATTTTGCCGAACCGACGAACGTAGCAAGAGCAAAGCAAACTTGTTTGCTCTGCCTTGTAAGGAGGAGGAAGACCGAATGGTCAGTCGTGACAAGATAAGACATAGTCAAATGAATTTTTGTATTTCTCTGCGAAGCAAACTCAAAGTTCGGTGAAGACGTAGTTGAAGCGGCCGCCGGGGGCGACGTCGCCATTCACGTAGAAGTCCATGATGTTGCCCTCGTCCTGCATATTGTCGCTCCACTTGAACTCGAAGTCGAGTTTGTCATCGGGTGCCAGCCCCAGCGCAGCACGGGGGATGCGCATCATCAGCCGGTCGGCATCCACACGCATCTGTCCCCTGCCGCAGTCGTCCCAAAGCCACTTGTCCTGACGGCTGCGCTGGACAAACACCTCACCCCTCCGGGGCGAGCGGTAGTTGACGATGTAGTCGTAGCCCTGCCAGCCGGTCTGCTTGTTGCGGTCGATGTCGAGGAGGAGCATCATCCAGTGGGGGTCGGAGGGCGGGGTGAGGGCGTCGGCGGCACAGACGTAGAAATAAAGATATCGGTCGTCGCGGGCGACGCGAGCCTCGACGATGTCGTTACGGCCCGAGACATTGGTGTAGTGCAGCAAGCCGCAGCCCCGGGCGTCGCGATGGAGCGTGCTGCCCCGATAGGCGGCATAGACGGGGCGGACGGACGGCCAGGCGTCCCAGTCGCCGAGGGCGATGGGCTGAGGGGGTGAGGGAAGCGGCTGCGACGAGGTGCCCTTGAAGCGGCGCACGCGGTCCACCAGCTGGAGGTAATAGACATCGCCCCTGTCGCCCCACGAGCGGACAGGCTCGATGTCGCGGCTGTGGTCCCAGTCGAACTCATCGACAAACGAGAAGGGACGTCCCGTCCACGGGGTGCCCTCGGGCGTCCAGAGGCCGGCAATCCATTCGTTCCAGCCCGTGACGAAGACGGCACGGGGATTGATTTCGTAGGCACGGTCCCATTGCTCGGCGAAGTTCCAGCCGTAGAGATAGCCCTCGGGACGGGGGTCGAAGCCGTTACGGGCAGAGTAGCTGCGCGTGTGGGCGCCGGGGAGGTTGAAGGCGCTGCAATGGCCTCCGGTCTCGGGGCAGGCGTTCTGCGCCACGCCCACCGTCACCAGCTCGTAGTTGCCGTCGGGCATGGGCACATAGCCGTTCTGCGGGTAGTTTTCGAGCCATCCCCACTGGTTTGGATAAGCCGGCGAAGGGCCGTTGACATAGTCGGGCTGGCCGGGGCGGAAGGTGAAGAAGTCGCGTATGGCGCTGTCGGTGGGGCTGTCGGTGAGGTTGTCGGGATAGGCCATGATGCAAGGCTTGCCGTCCCAATAGTACCAGAGGTTACGGTAGAGCCCCTTGCTATAGAGGCGGTCGTAGAGATGGCGGAGCGACGTCAGCGAGGCATCGGAGTAACCGAAAGGCAGCAAGAAGCCGATGTGAGGCACACGCACGCCGTCGCGCTGCGCCTGGTCCCATACCTCCAGCAGAGCATCCGTCGAGGCATCCCAGGTGAAGGAGCCGTTGGTGCAGTCGAAGAACACGGCATCGACCTTGGCGTCGGCCAGCAGCTCGGCGTGCTTGCGGAGCACCCAGCGATCGGTGGTCCGGTAGTAGCCAAACAGCGGTTCGTCCCACCAGAAATGGCCGGGCTGGGGCTGCCACACAGGGTGAGAGACGTCCTGCATGGCCTCGGGATGGGCACGCACGATGTCGGTGATGTTACGGATTTCGGTAGCCGCGGGGTCGTCCCATTCGTGCCACGTCCAGTAGAAAAGGATGACCTGCTTGTCGGGATGGAGCTCGTCGTAACGCCCCACCTTGCGGCCCAGGGCATCGGTGGCAGCCCAGTAGTCGCTATTCACGTCGTCGGCCCAGCAGACGGCACTCAGCAGGAGGGAAAGGATGAACAGGGTTTTCTTCATAGCGGAAAGATTTCTGCAAAGGTAAGCATTTTCATGAAAAACTCAAATAAATTTGGTTTTTCGCTCGGCTCACCCATACCTTTAACCCCCCTTCGGGGGCTTTTAGATAGGGGTCGCCTCGGAAAAACTCAAATAAATTTGGTTTTTCGCTCGGCTCACCCTATCTTTGCAGGGAGAAAAAAATATCGCCATCTAATCCGTCAGAAGCATGAAAAAGCTCAGTCTGTTCTTACTGGTTTTCCTGTGTGGGTGCACGGGAAGCCACACGCTGTTCCATAAGGGAACGTCAAACTACACCATCGTGATCGATGCGGATGCTCCGGCATCCGAGCAGTATGCCGCCACCGAACTGCAGCATTGGCTCCGCGAGGTGAGCGGCGTGGAGCTGCCCATCGGCTCGCTGACGGACGGCGTGAAGGGACGACGGCTGATTGTCGGCTACAACGCCCTCGTGGCGGAGATGATGCCCGACGCCGAGAAGCCTGCCGACAGGGACGACGCCTTCACTTGGTGTAACAAGGGTGGCGACATCCTGTTCTGGGGCGGGGCGAAGCGCGGCACGCTCTATGCCGTCTATTCGTTCCTCGAGAGGGAGCTGGGCTGCCGCTGGTATGCCAAGGACGTCAGCATCGCCCCCAAGCAGACGCGCTGGCGCTTCGGCAACCTCTACAACCACGAGGCACCCGCCATCTTCATACGCGACAACTGCTATCTCGACCCGCTCAACACGCCTGCCTTCTCGGCACGGCTGAGGAACAACTTCGTCCGCCTGCCCGGAAAGAGGGATGGCGAGACCATCCCGGGCACCGCCGAGGGCTATCTGGGCGTACACTCCATGGGCGATTACGTGTCGCCCAAAGAGTTCTATGCCACCCATCCCGAGTACTTCAGCCTCATCGACGGCCAGCGCAGGAGCGACTACGCCCAGCTGTGCCTCTCCAACCCCGACGTGCTGCGCCTCTGCACAGAGAGGGTACGCGAACGCATGCGCCGGCATCCCGACTACCTCATCTACTCGATGGAGCAGAACGACAACCAGGCCTACTGCACCTGCGACTCGTGCGCGGCCATCGCCGAGCGTTACGGAGGACAGTCGGGACTGATGGTGTGGTTTGTCAACCAGGTGGCCGACGCCGTGAGGGACGAGTTTCCCGACAAGTTCATCGGCACGTTTGCCTACCAGTACACCCGCCACGCCCCCACCGGCATCAAGCCTCACGACAACGTGGTCATCCGCCTGTGCAGCATCGAGTGCTGCCTGATGCACAACTACGACGACTGCGAGCAGAACCGCGCGTTCCTCGACGACCTGAAGGCGTGGGGAGCCATCGCGCCCCACCTCTACATCTGGGACTATGTGACGAACTTCCCCCTCTACTGCCTGCCGGTGGCTAACTGGAAGACGCTGCAGCCCCACATCCGCGACTTCCGCGACAACCACGCCATCGGCATCCTCGAGGAGGGCGACTACCAGACGGTATCGTGCGAGATGCGCGAGATGCGCACCTACCTGCTCGCCAAGCTGATGTGGAACCCCGACGAGGACGTCGATGCCCTCATCCTCGACTTCACCAACGGCTACTTCGGTGCCGCTGCACCCTACATACGTCAGTATCTGGACCTTGAGGAGCGCATCCTGCGCCGTCCGGGCATGCACGTCAACTGCTTCACCAACGTCCACGCGGAGCACTATACCGACGAGTTCGTCCGCGAGGGACGGCGCCTCTTTGCCGAGGCCCGTGCTGCCGTCAGCGACGACCCCGTGCTGCTGGCACGCGTGGAAAAGGAGGAGCTGGCCCTCTGCTTCATGCAGTTGGAACGTACCCCGCAGGAGGGCATCGAGAACGGAGCCGACGTGCTGTTCAGACGCGTCGTGGAACGTGAAGGCATCGACAAGATGACGGAATGGACGGCACCCCGAGCCAAAGACTACATGGAGAAATATGAGAAAATGAAGAATGAAATGTTCACAAAATAACAATATGATGAAAGCAACACGTAAGACCTTTTTCGCGATGACACTCTCGCTGGCATGCACGCTGGCATGCACAGAGAAGACCGAAACCAACAGCCTGACACAGTATGTGGACCCGATGATCGGTACGGCATTCACCGGCCACACCTTCCCCGGCGCCGCCTATCCCTTCGGCATGATACAGCTCAGCCCCGACAACGGACTGGAGGGCTGGCAGGTATGCTCGGGCTACCATTACGACGAGCCGTACATCTATGGCTTCAGCCACACCCATCTCAACGGCACAGGCTGTGCCGACCTCTGCGACGTGCTCTTCATGCCTACCTCGGGCTACAAAGCACAGCGCATCAGCGAAGAGGACTACCGCTCGGAGTACTCGCACGAGAGCGAAAGCGCATCGCCGGGCTACTACCGCATCAGCCTCGACCGCTGGAAGGCCAATGCCGAGCTGACGACCGGACTGCGTGCCGCCATGCACCACTACAGCTATCAGGACGCAGGCACGGACCATCAGATGGTCATCGACCTCACGCTGCGCGAATACCTCATCGACGGCACGCTGAAGGTCATCGACGACCACACCGTCAGCGGCCTGCGCCGCTCGCACTTCTGGGCTAACGACCACTCGGTCTATTTCTACGCCGAGTTCTCGGAGCCGATTGCGGACGCGCAGGTGGAGGACGTGACGTGGGACTTCCGCGGCAGGCAGATAACCCGTCCTGTGAAAGCCCTGTTGAGCTTCGGGAAGAAGTCCGACGTCTATGTGCGCATCGGCATCAGCAGCGTCTCTGAAGAGAATGCCCGCCTCAACCTCCGCTCAGAGCTGGCCGAGGACAAGGGCACGAAGACATTCGCCCTTCAGTTCAACAGGATGAGAAAGGACGCCGACACAGCGTGGAACAACTACCTCGGCAAAATCGAGGTAGAGGCCGAAGACCGCAAGCGCGGCACGGACGGCACCCTGTTCACCGCCAAGGAACAGCTTACGTCGTTCTACACCTCGCTCTACCACACCGCCATCGCCCCCTGCCTCTACAGCGACGTCAACGGCGAGTACCGGGGCATGGACGGCAAGGTACACAAGAGCGTGGGACACGACCAGTACACCGTCTTCTCGCTTTGGGACACCTACCGCGCCCTGCATCCGCTGATGACCATCATCGAGCGCGAGCGCACCAAGGACTTCCTGTACTCGTTCCTCAGCATCTACCGCGAGTGCGGAAAACTGCCCATCTGGGAGCTCCACCGCAACGAGACGAACTGCATGATCGGCTACCACTCCGTCTCCGTCATCGCCGACGCCCTGATGAAGGGCATCACCCTTACGGACAGCGAGATGAACGAGCTGCTGGAGGCCATGCAGGAGAGCACACGCAAGCACGAGTTTGGCATCGACACATTCCACGAACTGGGCTACGTCAATTCCGACGAACAGGACGAGTCGGTGTCGAAGACGCTGGAGATGTGCTACGACGACTGGTGCATCGCCACCGCAGCAAAAAAGCTTGGCAGGCAGGACGTGGCCGACAAATTCTACGAGAGCTCGCTCTACTATCACTACCTCTTCGATCCCTCGACAGGCTTCATGCGCCCGAAGATCAAGGGCGAATGGCTGACGCCGTTCGAGCCCAAGGAGGTCAACCGCCACTTCACCGAGGCCAACTCGTGGCAGTACAGTTTCCACGTGCAGCATAACATCAAGGACCACATGGCGCTGCTGGGCGGCGACAAGGCCTACGGCGAGAAGCTGAACGGCTTGTTCGAGGGTCCCTCGGCCACCAAGGGCGACGAGAAGTCGGACATCACCGGCCTCATCGGACAATACGCCCACGGCAACGAGCCCAGCCACCACGACATCTACCTCTTTGATGCAGCCGGCATGCCCTGGCGCGCTGCCGAGGTGGTGCATCAGGTCACCGACCTGTTCTACCAGCCCGTGCCCGACGGCCTCTGCGGCAACGACGACTGCGGACAGATGTCGGCCTGGTACATCTTCTCGACGCTCGGCTTCTACCCCGTCTGCCCAGGCAAGACGACCTATGCCGTCGGCTCGCCTCACTTTAAGACCGCCAGGATACACCTCGAGGACGGTACGACGACCACCATCAGCGCCAACATCGCCGACGGCATCTATGTGCAGCGGCTTGATGTCCCCGGCAGCAGCAACCCCCTCCGCACCTTCCTCGACCACAGCGAGCTGATGAAGGGAGGTGACATCCGCTTTACCCTCGCCGGTAAACCCTCGTCCGACTACGGCATCGCCCCCGAAAACCGCTACATGACTGGCGCCTTTGGCGCAATTGATAATTGATAATTGAAAATTGATAATTTCCATTGTCCATTGTCAATTGTCAATTAACGAAGTTATCATGGTCGTTAAACATTAAACGTTAAACGTTTAACCCCAAAATATCAATTACCAATTTTCAATTATTTCAAGTTTCGGTAGTTTATGAGAGTGCCTCTTCGAGGCAGAAATAAAACAAAATCTTATACAAAATTTTACAAAATTTAGATAACACGTTTCCTGTGAATACTCCTAATTTTGAATAATTTTGAAATAAATTTTTGTAATATTTCTCTGCGAAGCAGACTCGTGTAATTTCCGAAACTTGAATCAATCATCAATTGCGCCGAAGGCGCCAGGATACCGAAAATTAAAAATTATTAACTTTTTTCGGCAAAACGCTTGTTTGTTCAATAATCCCTTCGTATCTTTGCCCCCCGATATGGCTATCCATACCCATGAACCACGCTCTAAATATAATAAGGATAAGGAAAATGGGAAATGGACAAAGGATAACCATGAATTATGAATTATGAAATGTGAATTGTGTAGTATGAACTATTCATTTAAGTCATTTCTTGTCGCGATGCTGACGCTGCTTACATGCAGCACCGTGGTCTATGCCCAAAACGACATTACGGTCAAGGGCACCGTCTCCGACCCGACCTCCGAGCCCCTGATTGGCGCCACGGTGGTTGTAAAAGGCCTGACGGGTGTAGGTACGGTGACCGACATCGACGGCAACTACGAACTGAAAGTTCCTTCGGAACAGTCGGTGCTGGTGATATCGTATGTCGGCATGGCCTCGAAGGAGGTCACCGTCGGCCGTCAGCGGACCATCAACGTAACGCTCGAAGACGACACCCAGCAAGTTGAGGAGGTGGTCGTCGTGGGCTTCGGCCAACAGAAGAAAGTATCGGTGGTGGGTGCCATCACCCAGACCACGGGTGCCGTGCTCGAGCGCACGGCTGGTATCGGCAGCGTAGGTGCTGCCCTGACGGGTAACCTCCCGGGCGTCACCACCATAGCCTCGTCCGGTCAGCCCGGCGAGGAAGACCCGCGCATCTACATCCGCGGCGCCGCTGCCTGGAACCAGGACGCCCAGCCCCTTATCCTCGTCGATGGTGTCAAGCGCGACATCAAGTCCGTTGACATCACCTCCGTCGCCACCGTGTCGGTGCTGAAGGACGCCTCCGCCACCGCCGTCTATGGCGTCGAGGGCGCTAACGGCGTCATCCTCATCACCACCAAGCGAGGCGTCGAGGGCAAGGCACGCATCGACGTCGGCTACAACGCCACCATGAAGGCCGTGTCCAAACTACCCCGCAAGTACGACTCGTTCGACAGCTACATGTTCCGCAACCAGGCCATCGAGCACGAGTTGGCCCTGACCGGCGACGCCTCGTGGGCCTACTACCGCCCCCAGACCTTCATCGACCTCTTCCGCAACCAGGACCACACCGTCCGTCCTAACTACGACGCCGCAGGCAACTATCTCGGCGACTACAGTCAGGCCGAACGCTACCCCAACGTCGACTGGCAGGAAGAGATGTTCCGTGACCTCGCCTTCTCCTACAACACCAACCTCAATTTCTCCGGCGGTACGGAATACGTCAAATACTTCGTGGCCTTCGACTTCCAGAACGAGGGCGACATGACACGCATCTGGGACAACAACCAGGGCTACACCGGCGGCTACACCTACAACCGTCTGAACGTCCGCTCGAACCTCGACTTCCAGATCACCAAGACCACCCAGTTCAAGGTGAACCTCGCCGGCTCGAACGCCCAGCAGAAGGCCCCGCGCTACTATTGGGGCAACGACGGCATGTTCTTCCAGCAGCAACACTGGTCTGGCGCCTACGGCATGGCACCCAACCTCTTCCCCGTCCGCTTCTCCGACGGCTCGTGGGGCTACTACCCGCTGGTGTCCAACATCGAAAACTCGCCCATGGGTGTGGCCACGTCAGGCTATGAGCTGCGTACCATCACCCGCATCTTCACCGACTTCAACCTCGAGCAGAAGCTCGACTTCATCACGCCCGGCCTTGTTGCACGCGGCACCATCTCGTGGGACAACCAGTTCAACGAGGGCAGCCGCGGCATCTCCGACCTCCACTCGACGAAGCGTGCCTACATGCTCCCCGAGGACGGACAGCTGATGGCAGAGACGCTACTCGACCCGACCACAGGCTTCGACTTCTACGAGAGCCGCGACTGGACGACGGTGGAGGGAAGCGTCAGCGGCACCAGCCGTGCCACAGAGATGTCGCTCCAACTCTATTGGGCGCGCCAACTGGGCGATCACAACCTCTCCCTGATGGGCAACTGGAAGCGACGCATCAATGCCGGCAATGCCGACCTTGAGTTCCGCCGCGAAGACTGGGTGTTCCGTACGACCTACGACCTCAAAAGCAAGTATTTTGCCGAGTTCAACGGTGCCTACAACGGTTCGCAGAAGTTCTCGCCCGCCAACCGCTTTGCCTTCTTCTGTTCAGGAGCGTTAGGCTGGATGATTTCCGAAGAGCGGTTCATGCAGTGGTTTAAGGAGAAGAACATCATCGACATGCTCAAAATCCGCGGCTCCATCGGCGAGATCGGCGACGACAGCGCCGGAGCCCGCTGGGCCTACCTGACGGAATGGGCCGTCACCAACCCCTTCGGCATGAACCTCGACGGCTCCAACAGTCCGTTCACGGGATATAAGGAATCAAAAGTCGCCTCCCCCGACCTACACTGGGCCACCGTGCAGAAGAAGAACCTCGGTTTCGACTTCGGCTTCGCGGGCGGCGTCGTCACCGGCAGCTTCGACCTCTTCCGCGACGACCGCTACGACATCTTCATCTCCGGCAACAACCGCTCCGTGCCCTCCTACTATGGTGCCGCCATGACACCCGACATCAACAAGGGTAAAATCAAGAACACCGGTTTCGAACTCGAGCTCCGTCTCAACAAGGTGCTGGCCAACGGCATGCGCTTCTGGGCAAACGCCAACTACACCTTCGCCCACAACGTCATCAAGCTCAAGGACGACCCCGCCCTCATCCCCGCCTACCGTAAGGCCGAAGGCTATTCGCAGGGCCAGTACGTCTCGTTCATCGACAACGGCTTCATCGGCACCTACGACGAACTCTACAGCACCCCCGCCCGCGAGAAGGACGACAGCCAGGTGCTCATCGGCGACCACTACATCGTCGATTTCAACGGCGACGGCATCGTCGACGAAACCAACGACCAGGCACCCTTCGGCTACACCGAGAACCCCGAGCACACCTACAACGCCACCATCGGCTGGGACTGGAAAGGCTGGAGCATCTTCACCCAGCTCTATGGCGTCAACGGCGTCACCCGCGACGTCGGCCTCCCCTCGTTCAACAACAAGCTGCTCACCGTTTACGACAACGGCACGTGGTGGAACCCCGTCGATGCCACGGGTGCAGTCGTCGTCCCCCGCTTCGCCAGTCAGGTTTCCTACAACGACGGCACGCAGTATCTCTTCGACGGCTCCTACTTCCGCCTCAAGAACGTCGAGGTTGCCTACACCTGGACAAAGGGCTGGATCAAAAACCTCGGCTTCTCAAGCCTGAAGGTCTATCTCAACGGCAATAACCTCTTGCTCATCACCAAGATGCCCGACGACCGTGAGAGTAACTACGGCTGGAGCGGTAGCGGCGGTGCTTACCCAACCGTCAGACGCTATAACCTCGGCTTCAAACTCTACCTATAATAAGCTAAGAGTTAAGAATTAAGAGTTAAGAGTTAAGAAAAATAGTTTTGCTAATGAGTACCGCATACAAAAGTTTTGTCTGAACTCCTGAACTCCAAAACAATCTAAATAATAATTAGGAAATAAAAATATAGAATATATGAGAAGAAGAACATTTTATTTTTCATTTTTCATTATTCATTTTTCATTGCTGTTCTCCCTCTCCTCTTGCACCGACTGGCTTGAGAAGGAGAAAGAAGCCATCGTGGCCGAGGACGAGGCATTCAAGAACTACCGCAATTTCCAGGGATATATTGAGGAGATCTATGACTGCATCCCCAATAAGGAGATGGTCAACTACTGCACCTCGTGGAACTGGGGCGACGATGCTGTCCACAATCCCGAAGGCTACGCCCACATGGATCACCAGATTGACCTTGGCAACTACCGTAACTGGTGGACCAACGGCCAGTGCTGGCTGAACGGTGCCGGCAAAGACGGCTCGTGGGCCAACAAATATTCACTTTGGAAAGGCGCGTGGTACAGCATCCGCAAGTGCAACATGGGCATCGAAAACATCAAGTCGCTCATTGGCACCGACGAAGAGCGTGACCTGCTGCTCGGACAGCTCTACTTCTTCCGCGCCTGGTGGCATTTCGAGCTGATCTGCTACTTCGGCGGACTGCCCTACATCGACCAGAGCTTCGAAGCCGCCAGCATCCCCGAGCTGCCGCGCCTCACCTTCCAACAATGTGCTGACCGCTGTGCCGAAGACTTCCAGCGCGCCTACGACCTCCTCCCGCTCGACTGGGACGAGACGTTGGCAGGCATGCAGACCTCCGGCAAGAACGACCTGCGCGTCAACCGCTTCACCGCCCTCTGCTACATGGGCAAGTGCTTGCTGTGGGCAGGCTCGCCCCTCATGAAGGAGAGCGAGAAGGCACGGACGGGCGGCGTCCCCCAGCTGCTGGGTGCCAGCTCCAACGGCAAGACCTATGACTACGATATCGAGTTCTGCAACCGTGCTGCCGAGGCGCTCGGCAAAGCTCTCGAAATGGTGACACGAGGCACTGTCAACTACAAACTGGCGGAATTCAAATATACCAACATCTACGACCACGAGCGCGACGAGAACTCATCGTCCAACTATTCCGACATCTTCTACACCCGTGGTCAGAACTGGCTGCAGCCCGGTTCCACCGAAGCCATCTTCCGTGGCCTTTCGCAGAGCGACGACTGCAACTGGAACTGCTCGAAGATCTTCGGCCCCAAGGTGCTGGGCATTGTGCCTCACGACAACATCATCCACCACCCCACCGCCAACCTCATCGACCAGTACGGCATGGCTAACGGCCAGCCCATCTATATCGTCCAGAACGGCGAGTACGTGCTGAACCCCGAGTCGGGCTGGGATCCCGAGCATCCGTACAAGGACCGCGACCCCCGATTCTACCACGACATCGTGTTCGACGGCTTCCACTACGTCATCAACACCGAGAACTTCACCGATGCCCAGCGCAAGCTCGGACTCGACTACTGCACCCTCTACACGGGCGGTGCCATGCGCGCCGTCGATAACGGCAGTAGCACAGGCTATTTCATTCAGAAACTCGTGCCTCACCAGTGTAACGAACTAGACCGTTGGTGCTACGGATGGGAAAACGGCAACACCTTCCACTGCTACCTCTCCTACATGCGCCTTGCCGACATCTATCTGATGTATGCCGAGGCACGCGCAGCCGCGGCCACCAGCGCCAAGGAGCTGAAGGATAAGCCCGAGTACTGTCCCTCGCTCTCCGCCATCGATGCCGTCAATGCTCTCCGCGACCGTGTGAATAGCGATGACTATCCCATGGCTCACATCCCAGCCCAGTTCCTCGACACCCGCGAACACTTCCTCGACGAGGTGCGCCGCGAACGGGCCGTGGAGCTCTCTTTCGAAGGCTTCCGCTGGTGCGACCTCCAGCGCTGGCTCCTCCTGACCGAGCCCCCCTACACGGTCAAATACTCCCACGAGTTTGAACGGCTGGAGACGGAAGGCTGGTTCAAGAACCACGACCCCAAGGACGCTCACGTGGCTGGCTTCCATAAACAGGAGCTCATCAGCCGCCGCCTTGAGTCGAAACACTACTGGTTCCCCCTCCCCGACAAGGACACCTATCTCTACGAAGGCTTCCCCCAGAACCCGGGATGGTAAAAGAATAGAGAATGGAGATAATGGACAATTGATAATGGATAATTGACAATTATGAATAGCAAGCACAAGATACTCTTTGTCCTTCTTGCCGTAGCTACGCTGACGGCAGGTGCACAGAACACCAGCGACGCGGATTCCCTCGCGGCAAAGAAGAAAGTCCATGTCGCCTTCCGCGACGTTGACCCCGACCTGCTGCTCGGAGGCATTTCATACGTTGACATGCAAGAGTTGCAGAAGAAGGACTACACCATGAGCAGCCTTGAGGACATGTATGCCCTCGTGGGCGGTTGGAATGGCAACAACCTCTGGGGCATGGACAACGAGCGCCTCGACAACAACGACAACGGCAACCTACCGCTCGTCATCATCGACGGGGTAAAACGCCCGTCGAACAACGTGCTCCCCTCTGAAATAGAGCAGGTAACCTTCCTCAAAAGTGCACAGGCTGTGGTGCTCTATGGCTCAAAGGGCGCTAAGGGTGCTATCCTCATCACCACCAAGCGTGGCAAGGTTGACGGCCTGCGGATTGACGCTAACGCCAACACCGGATACCATGTCGCAAAGGAGTTCCCCCAGTATCTTGGCTCGGCAGAGTACATGACACTCTACAACGAAGCCTGCTTGAACGACCAGCTTGCGACTGGCGCCAAGTACAGTCAGATGGACATCTACAACCACGCTGCAGGCATCAACCCCTACCGCTATCCGAACGTAAACTACTATTCAGACGACTATATCCGCAAGGCCTACAACCGTTCTGAGGCTACATTGGAGATACAGGGCGGTGGCACACGGGCTCACTTCTACACCAACATCAACTACTATCGCCTTGAGGACCTCCTCAATTTCGGCATTGCAAAGAGCAACTATACCGACCGCTTCAGCGTCCGCGGTAATGTCGACCTGGTCATCAACAAGTCCATCAAGGGCTTTGCCAACGCCAGCGCCACGTTCTACAACGCCAACAAGAACAAAGGGAATTTCTGGAGCGAAGCATCCACCATGCGGCCCAACTTCCCCGAGAATGCGGCCCCGCTGATACCTATCGAATGGGTTGACCCTAATGCCAGCAAAGCTCTCGCCATGCTCGGCAAGTCGCTCAACCTCCTCGACGGTCACCTCTTCCCCGGTGGCACCAAAGCCACCCCCAGCAATGCCATTGCCGACTGCTATTTTGGCGGCAAGACCCGCGACGTCAGCCGCCAGTTCCAGTTCGATGCAGGTTTCACCTACGACATGGATAAATTCGTCCGCGGCCTCTCGTTCAAGACCCTCTTCTCCATCGACTATGCTGCCCTCTACAGCCTCTCCTACGACAACAAATATGCCGTCTTCATCCCCACCTGGAGCAACTACAACGCGCAGGATGCCATTGTCGGGCTTACGCAGCAGGGCGACGAACTCGTGACGGGCCACATGGCCATGTCGGGGTCCTCGTACCGTCAGACGGTGAGCTGGAACGGGCACTTCGACTATGACCACACCTTCTCAGGTGGCCACCACGTGACCGGCATGCTCCTCGCCAACATGTACACCACCACCGCCAGCGGCGCCTACCACCGCTATGCCAATGCCAACCTCGGCCTTCAGGCGGGGTACGACTACCGCGGGCGATACCTTGCCGAGGTGTCGTTGGCGGGCGTCCACTCAGCCCGTCTGCCAAAAGGCCATCGCGAGGCACTCTCTCCCTCCCTCACGCTTGGCTGGAACATAGCCCGTGAGGAGTTCATGGCAAACAGCTGCGTCGACGACCTCCTGCTCAGCGCCAACTACAGCGACCTGAACGAGGACATCGACGTCTATATGGACAGCAAGTACTTCTACCTCTACGATGCACTGTGGGCAACGGCCGGCAGCGGGTTCACATGGAATGAAGGCGCCACCACCGACCGCACGTTCTCGACGATGGGCAGCAACCCCGCCCTCGACTTCATCCATCGCAAGGAATACTCCGTAAGCCTCCGCGGCGCTTTCTGGAACAGACTGATTACCACCGACCTCACCTTCTTCAATACGGACATGTCAGGATTCATCATCAAGAACCCGACATTGTTCCCCTCACATCTGCAGAGTGGTCTTTCAGGAGGATCGTTCAAGCCGGCCATCAACAATAACATTCAGAACCGCCGTGGCCTTGACTTCAGCGTTACGGCGCAGAAGCAGCTGGGCGGGGTTCACGCCACGCTCGGCGTCGTCGGCACATGGCTCAACACCTCGTGGAAAAAGTACGATGAGACGGTTGACCCCGCCGCCGCCCAAAAGCATACCGAGGGACAGGCTCTGGATGCCCTCTGGGGCTATAAGTGCCTGGGCTTCTACACGACCGATGACTTCGACTACAATGCAGCAACAGGAAAATACACGCTGAAGGAGGGCCTTCCCCGCCCGGCCATCGGCGGCACCATCCTGCCAGGCGACCTGAAGCACGAGGATGTCAATGGCGACGGCACCATCAACAACAAGGACATGGTGGTTCTTGGCCGGTCGGGCAACATCGTAGCCTTGGACAACAGCGGCAATCCCGTCGGCACCGCGCTCGGCACCACCGCTGCCCCGTGGACGGTGGGCGTAAACCTCACACTCAAGTATAAGAACTTCACGCTCTTTGCACTTGGCAACGGCCAGTTCGGGGCATACGCGATGAGGAACAACAGCTATTATTACATGGAGAGGGAAGCCAAGTACTCGGTGAACGCGCTTGGCCGATGGACACCCGAAACAGCCGATGTGGCCACCCATCCCCGTCTGACCACCCTGACCTCGGCCAACAACAGTGCAGCATCCACGTTCTGGATCTACAGCACCAACCGGTTCAACATCCGCAAGCTGCAGCTCACCTACGACTTCCCCAAGGAGAAATTTGCAGGAAAGGCCGTGCAGGGTCTGTCGCTCTACCTGAACGGCAATGATCTCCTCACCATCTCGAAGAACCGCAAGCTGATGGAAACAAGCATCGGCACAGCTCCTCAGACGCGTTTCTATAATCTCGGCGTCAAGGTAACACTGTGATAAGGATTTTTTAGTTAAGAGTTAAGAGTTAAGAGTTAAGAATTAAGAGTTAAGAAAAATAGTTCTGAGGACGTGTTCGTTAAACATTAAACGTTAAACGAATAACTATGAACTATAAACTAAGAACTATGAACTAATAAAGAAGTATGAAGACAAGAAACATTATAGGATATCTCTGTGGCGTGCTCGCCCTCTGTGCGTGCGCAGACATGTTCGAGCCGGCCGATGAAAACAACCGGCCGGAAGAAGCCATGTACGAGGAGTCGAAGTATGCACATGGCCTGCTGATGTATGGCTATGGCCAGCTGCCCTATCTGACGACCACGCAGACGGACATCGCCACGGACGATGCCGTGACGAACCTGGCGGCCGGCGCCCTGTGGAACATGGCAACCAGCGGCACATGGACGGCGGACAACAACCCCGTGTCGCGATGGGACGCATGCAAAGACGGCATCCAGTACCTCAACCTCTTCCTCTCGAAGGTGGAGAAGGTGAAGTGGGCTCCCAGCGCGGCCTCGAAGCAGCAGATGTTCGTTGACCGTCTGAAAGGCGAGGCGCTGGGCCTCAGAGCCGTGATGTACTATCATCTGCTGCAGGCTCATGGCGGCTATGCCGACGACGGCGTGCTCTACGGCGTTCCTCTGCTGCTGACGCCCGAGGACGGCAGCAGCGACTTCAACCAGCCGCGCGCCACCTTTGCCGACTGCGTCAAGCAGTGTCTGGCCGACTGCGACAGCGCCATGGCGCTGCTGCCCGCCGACTATACAGACATTGACAGTGACGAGGAGATCCCCGCCAAGTACCTGGCCCTTGGCGCCCAGAAGACAGGCTACAACCTTGTGTTCGGCGAGAGGTCAAGGGGACTGATGTCCGGCAAGATTGCCGAGGCAGTGAAGGCCCAGACGGCTCTGCTCGCCGCAAGCCCCGCATTCCGCTACGGGTCGGGCGTGACGTCCGCCGAAGCTGCCACCCTCTGCGCAAATGTCCTGAAGCGCATCGGCGGCTTGGACGGGTTTGACGTGACGGGTAACATCTGGTACAAGAATAAGACAAAATTGAATCCCGATGCATCAGAGATGCCGGAGATGCTCTGGCGCGAGGACCGTCACCTCAACAACGACCAGGAAAAGGAGAATTTCCCGCCAAGTCTCTATGGCAACGGTCTGGTTAACCCGTCGCAGAACCTTGTTGATGCATTCCCCATGCGCAACGGACGTCCCATCACCGACCCGAACGCCGGCTACGACGCACAGAACCCCTACGCCAACCGCGACCCGCGTCTGGAGAACACCGTCATCTATAACGGCATGACCTTCAAGAACAAGGCCATCCTAACAGGCATGAACATGCCGAATGACGACAACGAGACCAGCGACAACCTCAACGACATCGAAAAATCAACCCGCACAGGCTACTACCTGAAGAAACTGCTGCGCGAGGATGTGAGCGTGAACCCGTCGTCCACTCTTTCGCAACAGCACATCTATCCTCGCATACGCTATACGGAAATCTTCCTTGCTTATGCCGAGGCGGCCAACGACGCATGGGGTCCCGACGATGATCCTACGGGTATTGGGTTTACAGCGTACAACGTTATTAAGGCCATCCGCGAGCGTGCCGGAATCGGTAAGGACGAGTATGGCCGCGAACTGCCCGGTGGAGGCGATGTGTACATCGAGGAATGTAGGGCCGACAAGGAAAAAATGACTGCACTCATCCGCAACGAGCGCCGTCTGGAACTCTGCTTCGAGAACAAACGCTTCTGGGACCTCCGACGCTGGCAGATGCCCTTGAACGAAAGCATCAGGGGCATGAAGATTGTGAAAATCAACCCTGACCTGGTCGACAGCCCGCTCAGCTATACGCCTTTCGAGGTTGAGGACCGCAAATTCGACAGCACCTACCAGTGGTATGGCCCCATCCCCAAGGGCGAGGTCCTCAAATGGAGCAACCTCATGCAGAACAAAGGATGGCAATGACGCGCTGTCGCACAATTAAGATTTAAAAATGAGTGCGCGGCTAATTGTGAATTGTGAATTAGAAATCAGGAATTAAAAATAAAAGAATATATGAGAAGAAGGACTATTTATTTTTCAATGACTTTCTCATTATTACTCTCCCTCTCATCGTGCTACAATACGGAACACAGGTTCCCGGACTTCGAGGGGGGTACAACAGCCTACTTTGCTTACCAGTTCCCTGTGCGTACAATCGTGTTGGGCAACGACATATACGACAACACGCTCGACAACGCACACAAGTGCCAGATATGGGCCACGATGGGCGGCGCTTATCACGGACGCACAGCCACAGCTGACATCGTCGTCGAAGAATCGCTCTGTGAAAACCTGTGGTTCACCGACGAAGGCGGCAACCCGTCGGAGCCAGTGCGGCCCATGCCGGCTGATTTCTACAAACTGGCGACAAACACCATTTCCTACCAGGACGATACGCGTGGATATGTGGAGGTGCAGCTGACCGATGCCTTTTTCAACGATGAGAAGGCAACGAGCAACACGTACGTCATCCCTATTCTAATGACTAACGTGAAGGGCGTCGACCACATCCTCACCGGAACGCCTCGCGAAGGGCTCTCACCCTCGCGTACGAACACCGAGGACTGGGAGGTGCTGGCGAAAGACTATGTACTCTACTGCGTGAAGTATATGAACCCCTGGCAGGGAAAATACATCCGCCGAGGTGCCGACCGCGTCACCGAACAGGGCACCACAACAACCGTCATCCGCAGGGATACAACACTCGTCAATACCGACCCGGGACGCTACACGGAAAACCCCGTGAACCAATACGACGAGGTGTGCGCCATCAGCACACGCAACATGAAGCAGGCGGTGTTCCCTGTCTCATTCAGGACCTCAGGCGCCTCCATCAGCTGCAACCTCGTCCTCACCTTCGACGGCAACCGTTGTACCATTACAACCGACGATGAAGGCGTAACGGCCACCGGCACAGGCGAGTTCATTGCGAAAGGTACGGAGCAAACTGCGTACAAGGACTTCCAATGGGGAAGCAATAATGGCGAACCCGTGCAACGCGATATCCTCCGTTTGGCCTACGAGGTCACGTTCGCCGAAAACAACATCAGCGTATCGACCAACGACACACTGGTAGTCCAGACGCGAGAGTCAAACAAGAGAGTGTTCTTCACCCCCAAGTACGTTAAACCGTAAATCGTCAAATCGTAAATATCTAATGATGAACTATACATTTAAAAAAGGTCTCTTTCTGCTGGTTGCAGGGGTGATTGCTGCTTCCTGCGCAGAATATAATGTGACAGACGATTTCACCGCCGAGCCCGACCCTGCTTTCACGGAGCCCTATAAGGACCTGGCTCCTGTCAAGACGTATATCGACCACGGGCGGTATGCCAACATGACCGTCGGAGCCACACTGAAAGTCACGGATTTCAACAAGCAGGAGCTGGCTCATGCTGCAGCCATCACCAACTTCGACAACCTCGCCTTCGGCACAACGCTGATGTCGGGCGCCATCGTCAATAAGAAGGGTGTGATGAACTTCCTCGACATGAAGGAACTCCTTGACCATGTGGAGGAGATAGGCGGCGAAGTGTTCGGCAGCCCCATCGCAGCCAATGCCTATCAGGCCGACGACTGGCTCGCCACGCTGACAGCCCCCATCGAGGTACCCGTAGATTTCGTGGAGGGTAAGAGCGTCGACTTCAGCACCATGACGGCTTTCGACGGCACGATCGAAAAGGGCAAGGCGTCCATCGTCTCCTACGACGGACAGAACGTGCTCCGCATCAACACGACGTCGAACGTCCGTATCATCGAAGGCTTCGACGTTGACCCCTTGGCAACCTACACAACAACCTTCTGGGCTAAGGCCGAGAAAACGGCAACGTTCACCGTCACCTTCTGCGGCAATCAGATTGAAGGTACGGGTTCAAAGGGCAGATGGACGTTCCCTGCCGGCAAATGGACTAAGATTGTCGTGGAAGGCAAGGCGGCAGAGGGCGTGACAGACGGCTACCTGAGAATTGAGAATGCCCTTTCATGCGAAATCTACATCTCGAAGGTGGAGGTAGGGTGTTTTCCTGACAACCATCGTCCGCAGACGCCCGACGAGCTGAGGGACACCATCAGCTTTGCCCTGAATGCATGGTGCAACGGACTGATGGAAATCAACGAAGGACGCATACACTCGTTCGACCTCATTGACGAAGCCATCGACACGAAAGCCGAACTCGAAAACGGCATGTACGACCTGAAGCACTCGACGGAGAAGATTTTCTGGCAGGATGTGCTGGGCAGCGAGAACTATGGTCCTGCCGTGTCGAAGGCGGCAAGCGAAGCCTTCACGCGCCATGGCGGCAGCAACGACAAGCTCCGGTTCTTCATCAGCGAGTCCGGCCTCGAGAACCCCAAGAAGATGGAGAGCCTCATCTACTGGATGGGCGTATGGGACAAGAACGGAGCAAAAATCGACGGCATCAATGCCAAACTGAACCTCACCTTCAGCGAGGACGGCGCACGGCAGGAGGCTAACCGCGCCTCGCTCGACGCGCTGCTGAAGTCACTTGCTGCTACGGGCAAGCTCATCCGTCTTTCGAACTTCGACATCAAGTATCAGGATGCTACGGGGGCAAGCGTGACCGCCGAGAAGATCACTCCCGAGCAGCGCCAGCTGCTGGCTGACTTTTACGGCTACGTCATTAGGAGCTATATGGCCACAATCCCCGCCGACAAGCAAGCCGGTATCTGCAAAGGAAACCTTGCCGACACGACAGACCCCGTCGGCCTCTGGGCAGTGGACAACAAGAGCAAGGACTGGGTGCGCACCGCTACCTACAAGGCTTTCTGCGATGCCCTCAGCGGAAAAAATGAAAAATAAAAAACTAAAACTAAAACTTTGAAGAATGCTTCACAAGCTGCATGCAAGACATTTTAAAAGTTTTAGTTTTAGTTCAAAGTTTTAGTTTTAGTTCAAAGTTTTAGTTCTAATTTCATTCTTCATTAGTAAATCGTCAAATCGTAAACGATATAAGATCGTCAAATCGTAAATAATTTTAGTCTTTTTATTATTAACTTTAAAATGTTTTCGTTATGAAGAAAATCTTTACGCTTGTGGCTCTCATGGCATGCTTCGTGGGAGCAAAGGCAGTGGTGGTCGTTGACGCTGAAGTCAACTTCGCCGAGCAGACTGCCATTAAGTTGTATGGCTGGGGCGGCAGCAACACGGACCGTCTCTCCCTGCAGGACGGCTGCCTCTTCTACCATGGTGAAGAGGCTACGGAAAACCCCTGGGACGTTCAGTTCTTCCCCATTGGCGGCGTGGATGTCGAGGTCGGTCAGACCTATACCCTCTCGCTGAAGATCAAGGGCTCTGTCGAGGCCGACATTTTCAACATGAGCTTCGCCGGTGTGGACAAGTATGGTGCGCTTCACGTCACCACCGACTGGCAGGAACTCGAATTCCAGTACGAAGCCACCGGAACCAGCGGCGACCTGCTCTTCCAGTGCGGTAGCTATGTCGGCGACTGGTGGATTGAGTACATGAAGATTACCCACGAAGAGAGGGACCAGCGCCCTGTCGAGTGGGAGAACATCCTTGAGAACGGCGATGCCGAGGGTGAGTTTGGCGAGGTGCCCAGTGCCTATTCGAAGGAGTGGGGCACGGGTGTCGGCGAAGACGGCCTGCCCACACCTCACGTGGCTGTCATCGAGGACATGGGTGGCAACAAGGTGTTTGCCGTTCATGCCAAGAAGGTCGATCCCATTCTTGTCTGGGATTCCGACGGCGAGCAGTGGGGACAGCAACACAGCGCTGGCGACCCCATGCCCGACAACACGTGGCAGAACCAGTTCTGGATTAACTTCCCCCGTGCTATGAAGGCCGACGAACAGGTGAAGATCTCGTTCAAGTACAAAGCCTCAAAGGACAATTACCGCGTTACCACACAGGACCACGTCGCTCCGGGCGAATACCTGGGTGGCGGTAAGCTGGGCGACGTGCAGTTCAGCACCGAATGGCAGACGTTCGAGAAGACCTTCTCCGCAGCTGCCGGCGTGCAGTCCATCGCCTTTAACTTCGGTGAGGACCAGGCTTATCTGGAGGATATCGACATCTACTTCGACGACCTGAACGTGTCGCTCATGAAGCTCGACGAGGGCTACTTCGCCGCTTGCACCAACACCGAGTCGGGACTGGTGGACTATGACTTCGACAATGCCATCGAGTTCACCTATGACGACGCGAGCGAAGCCTACGTCGCCACCGTCGGTACCGAAGGCAAGGAAGAGACGTGGGTGAACGAGCTCATGATCTCCACCGTCCGCGGCAATGACAAGGCCTTCAAGGCTGGTACGCTGAAGGTGTCCGAAGCCATCACGGGCGACCCCGACACCTGGTATCCCTATGCCGAGGCTTCGAACGCCAAGATCAAGCTGCCCGCAGCCGGTGTGTGGACCATCATGATCAACACGGAGTACGAGATGATGAACTTCGTGATGCTCGAGGGTGAGGAATTCCACGAGCCCATCGAAATCGTTGCCAACCCGTTTGTTGCTGTGGTGAATGCCCTCGAGAGAGACTTCACATCGGCTGAACAGGAGGGCGGCACGGGCCAGGCTTGGGACAACCAGTTCTGGATTGTCGCTAACCGCACGCTCTCTGCCGGCGAAGTAACGGTCATTGAGTTCGACTATGTGGCTTCCATCAATGCCCACACCACCACACAATGCCACACCACGCCGGGCAACTACCTGCACTGGGCTGCCATTGGTGATGTGGACTTCACCACTGAGGAGCAGCACTTCTCCGCCACGTTCACCATTCCCGCCGAAGCCGAGGGCATGCAGTCCATCGCCTTCAACATGGCCGAGATCAAGGACGCCTGCGACTACACCATCAAGAACGTCATCTGGCGTACTGAGGACAACACCGAGACGCTCATCAACATGGAAGGTGGCGACAACTTCTACGTGAAGGTCGTGGGTGGCGAGACATACTCGCTGGGCATCCAGAACGTAGCTGGTAACGCCGCTCCCGCCGTCATCTACAACCTCGCCGGTCAGCGCGTGACGGAGGCCTACAAGGGCATCGTCATCAAGAACGGCAAGAAGGTGTTGGTGAAGTAAATTATTGACAGACAGACTCCTTTTTAGACTATCAGACTGACAGACTTTCAGACTATCAGATGAATGTTTCTGAACGACGCAGTTGCAGGTCTTTTATCTGTCAGTCTGTTAGTCTGATAGTCTGATAGTCTGTAAGTCTAAAGTCTTTGGCTCTAAAGGAAATTATCCAATGAAAAAAAACGTCTTCATGGCGTTGCTGTGCCTGGCTGCCTTGGCGGCTCAGGCACAGCTTTCGCAAAACCCCGACAAGTTTCTCGGCAACATCACGACGCGCTACAACGTCGATTACGGCAACGAGAAATACTACACCCTCTGGAACCAGATTACGCCCGAGAACGAGACAAAGTGGGACGCCATCGAAGGCTCGGCGCGCGGCACGTTCTCGTTTGGCAACGCCGACAAATCAGCCAACTATGCCCGTCAGCACGGCTTCCCATTCAAGTACCACACCCTCATCTGGGGCGCACAGTATCCTAACTGGGTGAACAACCTCTCCACGGCTGAGCAGTACAAGGCCATCGTCGAGTATTTCGATGCCGTCAAGAAGCACTATCCCAATCTGGAGATTATCGACGTGGTCAACGAGGCCGTCGCCGGTCACCAGCCCGCCCCCTACCGCGCCGCGCTCGGCGGCGACGGACGCACGGGCTTCGACTGGATCATCAAAGCCTTCCAGCTGGCTCACGAACGCTGGCCCAACGCCATCCTGGTCTATAACGACTACAACACGTTCCGCTGGCAGAAAACCGAGTTCATCAATCTGGTGCGCACCCTGCGCGACGCCGGAGCGCCCATTGATGCCTACGGATGCCAGAGCCACGACCTCACCGACATCAGCCTCACCGACTTCAAAAACGCGATGGCTGAGATTCAGACCGCGCTGAAAATGCCGATGTACAGCACCGAGTTCGACATCGGCACCTCCGACGATGCCAAGCAGGAGCGGCAGTACAAGAACCTCATCCCTGTTCTCTGGGAGGCCGACTACTGCGCCGGCATCACCCTCTGGGGCTACATCTACGGCGCCACCTGGACCACCGACGGCAACAGCGGCCTCATCCGCGACGGCAAGGACCGCCCGGCTATGACGTGGCTGCGTGAATACATGAAAAGCGACGCCGCCCTGAGCGCCAAGAGCCCCTTCCCGGGCTTCAAGAAAGAGGCCTCCGTCTATGTAAAGCCTGCGTCGATGAAGGTCGCCAAGGGCGACAGCCTGCCCGTGTGGGTGGATGCCACCCTTGCCACAAAAACCATCGAGAAGGTGGAGCTCTACAATGGTCCCACCCTCGTCGCCACCATGACCGAGGCGCCTTACATCGCCAAAGTGTCCTCAGCCTCAACGGGCACAAAGACCCTGAAGGCTGTCGTGACCGCTACCGACGGTTCGCAGTACGAGCGATTGTCGAGAATCAACGTGCTCAGCTCGACCACCGCCCGCGCTCCCTATAACGATGTGGTGCCCGAGCTGCCCGGCGTGGTCGAGGCCATGAACTACGACACTGGCGCTGCCGGCGTCGCCTACGACAACGCCACCCGCACCGGCGTAACCAAGACAGGCGGATGGATGGAATACACCGTTGACGTGAAAGAGCCGGGACTCTACTCCTTGGATATCGAGGTTGCCGCCGCGAGCGACGGAGGCATGTTCCACCTTGCCGACAACCATTTTGGCGACATGGTCTTCCTCTCCGACTTCGTCACCGTTCTCAGCACCGGCAGCAATACCGACTACAAAACCGTCCATCTCCGCCTCACCACACCCCTTGAGGCCGGGCGCCGCACGCTCAGCCTTTGCATCGACAAAGGTGGATTCAGCATCGGTAAGATGACCTTCACCCGTCTCGAGACCGACAACGCCATGCGGGTTGCCGTCAAGACCAGCCCCGCCACGATCGACGTCGGTGGTCAGGCCACCATTACAGCCTCTGCCGCATCCTCGACGAGCACCATCGCCAACGTCCGTCTCTTTGCTAACGACATGCTGCTCGCCACTCTCACCGAGGAGCCCTACACCACCGTCTTTCAGCCTACGGCGAAGGGTAGCTACTCCATCGCCGCCATCGCCACCGATGCCGAGGGCCGCGAATCGAAGGTTGCCAAGACCACGCTGAAGGTAAACGGCACGCGTGCTCCCTACAAGACGCTCAACTTACCCGGCACCGTCCAGTTCGAGGACTTCGACAAGGGCGGCGAGGGCCTCAGCTTCCATGACTCTGACGACAAGGACGAGGGCGATGCCCATTACCGCTCCGACAACGAAGGCGTGGACATCGTGAAGGGTAACGGCGGCAACGCCATCGGCTACACGGCTGCGAACGAATGGCTCGAATATACCGTCAACGTCGCCGAAGCCGGCACGTACAACTACGAAGCCTACGTCTCCTCCGGCACCACCGGCGCCGCGTTCACCATCGGCCTCCGCACGGGCACCCAGACCACCCAGCTCTGCCGCGTCAGCATCCCGCAGACGGGCGACAGCGACTGGAGCAAATACCAGGTCGTGAAGGGCACGCTCTCCAAGACGCTCTCCGCCGGACAGCATATCCTCCGCGTCGCCATCACCGGCGCCAACGGCAATCTGGATAAAGTGGTGTTCACCCGCTCGGACGGTGAGGAACCGCCCGCCGGCGTTGACCCGAATTTCTACGTCTATCTCTGCTTCGGACAGTCGAACATGGAGGGCAACGCCACGCCCGAGGCTGTCGACCAGACCGTCGATGCCCGCTTCCAGACGCTGGCCTGCGTCAACTTCTCCAGCCCTGCCCGCACCATGGGCGAGTGGTACACCGCCACGCCGCCCATCGTCCGTCAGGGCACAGGCCTGGGCATGGCCGACTACTTCGGCCGCACCATGGTCAAGAACCTGCCAGAGAATGTCCGCGTGGGCGTCGTGGACGTCGCCATCGGCGGCACTAAGATCGAAGGCTTCATGCAAGAGGAGGTGGCCTCGTACATCGCCTCGATGGACCCCAGCTCCGAGGGATGGCTCATCAACTACTTCAAGGCCTACGCTGGCGACCCCTACCAGCGGCTTGTCGATATGGCTAAGATAGCCCAGAAGTCGGGCGTCATCAAGGGCATCCTGCTGCATCAGGGCGAGAGCAACAACGGCCAGTCCGACTGGCCCCAGAAGGTGAAGAAGATCTACGACCGTCTCATCAGCGACCTCGGCCTCGACGCCGCCGACGTTCCCCTCTTTGTCGGCGAAACGGTAAGCCAGGCCGCGGGCGGCGCCTGCTGGCACCACAACTCAGTCATCGCCGGCGTGCCCAAGGTCATCCCCAACTCCTACGTCATATCCTCTGCCGGTTGCCCCCAGAAGGGCGACGGCCTGCACTTCACCCCAGAGGGCTACCGCATCATGGGTAAGCGCTATGCCGTGAAGGCGCTTAGGCTGATGGGCTACGAGGACGTGGTCGACGACCCGGATGCCTCAACGGACATCGACGTGATTGACCAACGCTTCACCAGCCTGAAAGCCATCGGCAGCACCCCCTTCGCCATCATCGACGAAGAGCAGGGAAAGGCCTTCTACGGCTCCGACAACCAGAACCTCGGCTTCGACGTCTATGACGCCGCCTTTGCCGACACCAATACGGGCTATCTCTTCCGGCTCGAGCAGAGCTCCGTTAGTAATGGCTACCTGCTGCGGCTCATCACCCCGCAGGGCAACGAGTATAGCATCTGGGGCAGCCCGGGCTACCTGAACGGCTATTCCACCGTAGCCGACTGCAGCTTCATCCTTGGCCTGAACAACCAGAACGGACAGGACGTGGAGAACGGAGCCGTGTGGAAGATATGGTATGTAGCGGGCAAGGGCTTCAGCCTGAAGAACGCATATACAGGCAAGTTCCTTCACGACGCCCTGTCAGCCAAGTACGATGACCCTGCCTATTTCACCTTCTGCACGCTCAACCCCCGCGGGCTGGCGGTTGAAGGCATCGAGGCCGAGCCCCTCTCCCCCACCATCTACACGCTGCAAGGCGTCTGCGTGGGCACCATGGCGGACTGGAGCCGCCTGCCGCAAGGCATCTACCTTTCCGGCGGCCGCAAGCTGATCAAGAAGTAGCCTCCCCCGGCCCCTCCTAAAGGAGGGGGGACTGGTTAGTGGTGAGGGGTTAGTGGTGAGGGGTTAGAGGTTAGGGTTTGGGGGTGAGGGGTTAGGGTTTTTTGCTGCGTCAGTTTTGACCCTAACCCCTCACCCCTAACCCCTAACCCTTTTTTCACCCCCGTTCGTTCAGCCGGATTTGTAATCCGGCTGCTATGAGTTGGGGGATTTGTAATCCCCCAGCCTATGGACAGGTGACAAATGGTGAGGGATTGCAAATCACTAGTGGTCGAAAGATTCTTTTGAGCATATTGTCATCAGTCCTGTTTAGTTGTGTTTTTATGGGATTCTCGTCCTTGGGATGAATCTGGGGTTACATCCGGCGGGATCCCCTCCCTTGA